>JAPPMM010000014.1 GCA_028819075.1 Gammaproteobacteria bacterium | reverse complement strand
ACTCTATGGACGCCTATGGATGATACTGGACTTTCGGTGTCCGCTCCCATGGCCGGATGGGACGTTTCGCGATCATGGCGACGGTCCTGGTGCTTTCCTGTGCCGCGGAGATGGCTTCCATGACCGGAGCGACCGGTCCCTCTGCCGCGTTGACCCCTCTGACAGCGCCGGATACCTTCCTTCCCCAATCCGCGACCACCCGCCCGCGCCGTCGGGGAGGGCGGTGCATGAACGCGCCATCCTGATGCAACACGCCTTCGAAGTTCTCGGGCTGCCGGACGTGCTCGCACGCGTTGCAGCCTCGGCCTCAAGCGACGCGGGTCGCGATGCCGTTCTCGCGCTCAGGCCGGCAACCCGCCCCGCCATCATCCAGCGCGAACTCGAACGGGTACGCGAGACCGCCCGGCTTGCCGGCGCAGTTCGATCGCTGTCGGGAATCCCGGATGCCCGCGACGCCCTGCGCCGACTGCGCGCTGCGGGCGGGGTGCTCTCGCCCGCCGAACTCCATTCGATGGGCACTCTGCTGCGGTCCGGCCGCGAACTCGCCCATGACCTTTCGGCAGCGGATCCGCCGCTGCTCCTGCTGGAACCGTTGCGTGAGCGCCTGCTGTTCGACCGCGCCCTTGAGGAGCGCATCTTTCGTACCGTAGACCGGACCGGCGCGGTGCTCGACACGGCGAGCCCGGAGTTGTCGCGGCTGCGTGCCAGGTTGAAGCGCAGTCGCGGCGTGATCGTCGGTCGGCTTGAGTCCTACGTGCGTACACTTCCGGCTGCGTGGGTCATCCCCGACGCCTCGGTGACCGTGCGCGAGGGCCGCTACGTCATCCCCGTCCGGCGCGCGGGACGGAGCGATGTCGGCGGAGTCGTCCACGGGACATCGGCCAGCGGGGCCACGCTCTTCGTCGAGCCGCCCCTGGCGATCGAGCTGATGAACCGGGTTCGCGAACTGGAGTCGGCGGAGGTGCGCGAGATCGACCGGGTGCTCGCGGAATGCACCAGCGCGCTCGCCCCGCTCCGCGACGGCCTGGCCGGCAGCCAGGAGGCGCTGATCGAATTCGATTCGCTCGACGCGCGCGCGCGCACGGCTCTCGGATGGAACGGCAGCGTCCCGGCCCTGCTTCCCGAGGCGGAACACGGGCTGTGCATCGTCCAGGGGCGGCATCCGCTGCTGGCGCTGCGGGAGGACGTGGAGACCGTGCCCTTCGACCTGCTGCTGGAGCCGGAGGAACGGGTTCTGGTGGTGTCGGGTCCCAACACCGGTGGCAAGAGCGTCTTTCTCAAGTCCGTGGGCCTGATCTGCGTGCTCGCACAGTGCGGCGTCGTTCCCCCGGTGGGTTCCGGGACGCGAATTCCCGTGTTTCGCCGTTTCTTCGCCGACATCGGGGACGAGCAATCGGTCGAGGACGACCTTTCCACGTTCGCCGCCCATCTCGCCAACCTGAAGGACATCCTTGCGCGCGCCAGCGATACGGCGCTGGTGCTCATCGACGAGATGGGTACCGGCACGGACCCGGATGAGGGGGCGGCCCTGTCGGCCGCGGTGCTGGAAGCGCTGGCGAACCGGGGGGCACGGGTGGTGGTGACCTCGCATCTCGGACAGCTCAAGAGGCTGGATGCGCCAGGAAGCGGCATCGTGAACGGTTCATTGCACTTCGACCCGGAGCGCACCCGGCCCACATATCGCTTTCGCAAGGGGAGGCCGGGGCGCAGCTACGGGCTCGCCATCGCGGGTTCCCTGGGGTTTGAAAGATCGCTGATCGATGGGGCCGAAGCTCGTCTTTCACGGGACGAGGTGCGCATGGATGAGCTGCTGGAGCGCCTGGAGCGCCTGGAGGCGGACGCTGCCAGGGCCAGGGCCGCCCTCGCCGCCAGGGAGGCCGAGGTCGAAGGGCGCGCCAGGGAGAACGCCTCGCTCGGCGCCACCCTCGAGGCTCGCGAGCGCAGGATGGCCGGCGAAGAGCGGACCGCCCGCCGCCGCGCCCGGGCCGAAGCGCGCCGGATCCTGCTGGAGGCCCGGCGCGAAGTCGAGAGCGCCATCGCCGAGGTGCGCGCCGGCCGGGCGGGCGAGGAAGAGGAGGTTGCGCGCGCGGCGCGCCAGCGGGTCGAGGCGGCCGCCGAACGCCACCGAGTCCGCCCCCCCGACGACCACCGCCCTGCCCCCGCCACCCCCCTCCGCCCCGGCGACCCGGTGCGGCTCGCGAACGGAGGCGCGACCGCCACGGTGGTCGAGATCCGCCCCGGGCGCGCGCTGGTGGAAGCCCGGGGCGGGCTCAGGCTGGAGGTGCCGCTCGACGGACTCGCGCCCGCCACGGGCCCGGTCCGCGAGGAGAGGCGGCCGGCGGGCCGCTCGTTCTTTCCCTCCGACCCGCCCCCCCTCGACTCCGACCTGCGCGGATTGCGGGTCGACGAGGCGGCTGCCCGCCTGCAGAACATCCTCGACCGGGCGGTTGTGGCGGACGTGCCCGAGCTGCGCCTCATCCACGGGAAGGGCACCGGCGCCCTGCGCGCCATGGTCGCCGAGCTGCTTGAGGAAGACCCCCGGGTGCGGGAGTACCGTTCCGGCGGCGTGGGCGAGGGGGGCACGGGCGTAACCGTGGTGACCCTCGCGTGATCCCCGACGACCAGGTCGAGGAGGTGCGGGCCCGCTCGGACATCGTCGCGGTGATCGGGGAACACATCCCCCTCAAGAGGGCCGGCAAGGACTACCGCGCGCTCTGTCCCTTCCACGAGGAGAAGACGCCCAGCTTCTACGTGGTCCCCTCCAAGGGCTTCTACAAGTGCTTCGGCTGCGGGGAGTCGGGCGACGTGTTCTCGTTCGTCATGAAGCGGATTGGGCTCGACTTCACGGAGGCGGTCAAGTATGCGGGCCGCAAGGCGGGGGTCGAGGTGCGCGAAGTGAAGGCGCGCCCGGAATACCAGGATCCCAACCGGCCCCTGTACGAGGCCAACGCCTTCGCGCGCGAGTACTACCGGGAGCAGCTCGCCGATGTGGGAATCGGCCGGCTCGCCCGCGACTATCTGGAGGAGCGGGGCATCGACGCGGATACCGCGGAGAGCTTCGGCATCGGCTTCGCGCCGGACGAATGGCGCGGCCTGCGCACCGCCGCCGCCCGCCACGGCATCGACGACGCCATTCTCCTGGACGCGGGCCTGGTGACCACCAGCGAGCGCTCCGAGGAGCCCTACGATCGATTCCGGAGCCGCATCATCTTCCCCATCGAGGGCTTGACGGGGAAGGTCATCGCCTTCGGGGGCAGGCTGTTCGGCCCGGGGAAGGGAGCCAAGTACCTGAATTCTCCGGAGACCCCGGTCTATCACAAGAGTGAGGAACTGTACGGGCTGGGTCGGGCGCGGCACGAGATCCGCAAGGAGGGGGCGGTGCTGCTGGTGGAGGGCTACACCGATGTCGTCTCCCTGGTGGCGCACGAGATTCCCAACGTCGTCGCCTCGCTGGGGACCGCTCTGACCTCGGTGCAGGCCCGTCTGCTGGCCCGCTTCGCGTCGAAGGCGTTTCTCCTCTACGACAGCGACATGGCAGGCCTGAGGGCCACCTTCCGCGCCGCCGACGTCCTCCTGGGCGCGGGGATCCACCCCTCCGTGGTGACGCTGCCCGGGGGCGAGGATCCGGATTCGGTGGCGCGCCGCGAGGGACGGGAGGCGCTGATGGGGTATGTCGAGGACGCGGTCGACGTGCTCGACCGGAAGCTGCAGATTCTGACCGGGCGCGACCGCCTGTCCTCGATCGACGGCATCCGCGACGCCGTGGACCGCCTCCTCCCAACCCTGCGCGCGACCACCGATCCGGCGCTGCGCGACATCTACATCTCCAGAGTGGCGGCGGAAACCGGAGTGCGGCGCGAGACGCTGGAGGAGGAGATCGCGCGGACGCCCGCCGTGCCGGGCGGCGGGACCGTACCCGCCCCGCAGCCCAGGGTGCGGCGCGTGCTGAAACCGCTCATGGGCGCCGAGCGCCAGCTCCTGCAGGTGCTTGTCAACGACCGCCGGCTCATCGACCGGGCGAGCGAGGCGGTGGGCCCGGAGGACTTTGTCCACCCGGCCAACCGCGCCATATTCCGGGCGCTGACCGAGAACCCGGAGCTGGAGCGGGCTCCCGAGGAAATGGAGGCGGTTGCGGCCAGTCGGCTCGCGGGCCTGCTCGCCGGCAGCGAAGAAGTCGGTCATGCGGCTCGCGTGCTCGCCGACTCGGCGCGCAGGATGCGTGGCGCACCGCTGGCCGAGCGGGCGCGGGAGCTGAGAGAGACGATCGCCAGGGAGTTGGACCACGAGCGGAAGCGGCAACTGATCTCCGAACTGGAGGAACTGCAAAGGAAGAAGCGCGAAATCGATCCATCCCACTGGACCCCGGCTGTTCGGCATCGCCCGGGTCCCGGCGAAGGAACCGCATCCAATGAGGAGAGACCATAGCCGTGCCGACCTACGCATCGCTGCAGGAGCTACAGAAGATCGACGCTGAAATCGACCGTGCTGCCTCCCGTATCGAGGGATTCGTCCCTTTGTTGGAGGAACTGGACTCGCGGGGGCGCGAACTGGAGGCCGGGATCGAACGCGCCCGCACCCGGCTGAGGGAACTGCGCGTCGCGGAGCGCCGACTCGAGCGGACGGCCGAGGAGAAGCGGAATCGGCTGAGGATGCTGCGGGACAGGCTTCTGCAGGTGCACAACCTCCGCCAGGAGGCGGCCGTGCGGGCGGAAATGGACCTTCTGAACCGCTCCGTGGACGGGGACGAGCTGGAGGCCCTGACCTACCTGGACCAGATCCGCAAGCGGGAAGACGAGGCAGAGCAACTGGAGCGGGAGCTGGCGGACGAGCGGGAGAAGGCCGGACCCCGAAGGCGGGAGATCGAGCAGGAGCGGGAAGACGCCGAGCGTTCACTCGCTTCGCTGCAGATCCGCCGGGATGCCTGCGCCGCCGGGCTCGATCGCCGGGAGCGGGAGGTGTACGAGGGCCTGCGCTCAACCCGGAAAGGAGCCATCGTGATGTCCATAACGGCCGACGGGGCGTGTGGACGGTGTTTTTCCATGGTCCCGCTTCAGTTGCAGGCGGAGGTCAGGGGCGGCAGCACCCTTCGGCGGTGCGAGGCGTGCGGGATCATCTTCGCCCCTCCCGACGGCGAGTAGCCGCCCCCGGGATGCTCCCGCCGGCTCCCGCGCCCCGCTGGAGCGTCGCCCCCGCGCCCCCCGCGCGCCAGGTCGCGGAACTGCGCAGGCAGCTCAACCTTCCCCGGGCGATGTGCGTGGTGCTGGCCGTGCGTGGATTCGGGCAACCGCCCGCAGCCCGCTCCTTCCTGCGCCCGTCGCTGGAGGGAATGCCCGATCCGGCGTCGCTCGCCGATGCCGTGCCCGCGTGCGAGCGCATGCTGAGGGCGGTCGAGCGCGGCGAGACCATCCTGGTGCACGGCGACTACGACGTCGACGGCATCGCGGCCGCGGCGCTCCTGACGCGCTGTCTACGGGCGCTCGGGGGACGGGTGGTACCTTTCGTGCCCCATCGCCTTCGCGATGGCTACGACTTCGGCGCTGCGGGGCTCGCGGCCGCGCGCTCCGCCCGAGCTACCCTCCTGGTGACCGCCGATTCGGGCACGCGCGCCCACGGCGCGGTGGAAGAAGCCCGGCGGGCCTCTGTGGACGTCATCATCACCGATCACCACACCCCGGACCGGACCCTGCCGCGCTCGTTCGCGCTGGTGAACCCGCGCAGGGACGACTGCACCTACCCCAACCAGGACCTTTCGGGGACCGGCGTGGCGTTCGAACTCGCGCGCCTGCTGGGCCGCATGGCCGGGTCGGAGGCCATCGGGCCGCTGCCGCACGTGGAGCTGGTCGCGCTCGCCACCATCGCCGATCTGGTGACCCTCTCGCACCACAACCGCGTCCTGGTGCGTCACGGCCTGAACGCCCTGCGCGATACCGGCAACGCCGGGCTGTGCGCCCTCATGCAGGTGGGGCGGGTGCGCGGCCCGGTCACCCCCGGCCATGTCGGCTTCACCCTGGCCCCCCGCATCAACGCGGCGGGACGGGTGGGGGAATCGCGGCGGGCGCTCGACCTCCTGCTCACGGACGACCAGCGCGAGGCGGCACGTCTCGCGCGCGCGCTGGAGTCGTACAACGCCGAGCGCAAGCAGACCGAGGCGCGCGTCCTTCAGGAAGCGCTGGCGCGCCTGGTCCCGTCCTACGATCCGGGGCGCGACTTCGGGCTGGTGCTGGCATCGCGCGACTGGCACCCGGGCGTGATCGGCATCGTGGCCTCCCGGCTCGTGGACCGCCTCCACCGGCCGACCATCCTCGTCTCGGTGGACGGCGACACCGCGCGCGGCAGCGCCCGCTCCATTCCCGGCTTCGACGTCCTGGCCGCCATCACGAGAGGCCGGCGCCATCTGGACCGCTTCGGCGGACACCGGCAGGCGGCGGGAATGAGCCTCGCCCCCGAGCGCATCGATGACTTCCGCGCGTCGTTCAACGAGGCCGCCGAACAGGAACTCGCCGATCGCGATCTGCGCCCGCATCTGGTCGCCGATGCGGAGATCCGCCTCGAGGAGGTCACGGAGCCGCTGGTGCGCTACCTGCGGCACATGGGTCCGCACGGCATCGGCAATCCCCGCCCCCTGTTCCTGGCGCGCGGGATCAGGCTGGACGGGCCCGTGAAGACGGTGAAGGGCGCGCACCTCAGGATGCGCCTGCGCGATCGCACGGGGACGCTGGACGCGATTGGATTCGGGATGGCGGATCGGGTCGAGCCCGGGACGCTGGTTCCGGGACCGGTTGACGCGGTGTTTCGCCTCAAACTCGGCAACTACCGCGGGGTCCCGCTCATCCAGGCCGAACTCAAGGGCATCGGCCCGGCCTCTCCGCGTCCGACCACCCCGGCGAGAGCGCCGCTGGAGTCACCGGCGTGAGAATCATCGCCGGACGCTGGCGCGGCCACCGGTTGAAGCCGCTGCGCGGCCGGAACGTGCGCCCGACCTCCGACCGGGTGCGCGAGGCCTGGATGGCGGCGCTCGGCGCCGACCTGGAAGGGGCTGTGGTAGTGGATCTGTTCGCGGGCTCGGGCGCGCTCGGGCTCGAGGCGCTGAGTCGGGGCGCCAGCCAGGTGACCTTCGTGGATCTCTCGCGGCGCGCGCTCCGGGTTCTGCGGGCCAACATCGAGCTGCTGGGCGTCGGGACCCTTACACGCGTGGTGCGCGCCGACGCCCTGGGGTACACGAAGCGCATGCAGCGGGAAGAGGTCGATCTGGCGCTGGCCGATCCCCCCTACGGACGCGGGCTGGCGGGGCGCCTCCTCGACCTCTACGGCGAGCGTCCGTTTGCGGGCGTCCTGTGGGTGGAGCATCGTTCCCGGGAAGAGCTGCCCGGTTGTCCCGGGCTTCGGCTGCGCCAAAGAGTGTACGGAGACACCACGCTGACCATCGCGGAGGCTGAGGCATGAGCGGTGCCGGGAACCTGGTCGCCATCTATCCGGGGTCGTTCGATCCCGTCACGCTCGGTCACGAGGACATCGTCCAGCGCACGCTGTGCGTCGCCGACCGGGTCGTGGTCGCGGTGGCGCACAGCTCGACCCAGTCCAAGCGCCAGTTGTTCAGCGTTGAAGAACGGGTGCGCCTCCTGCAGGAAGTGTTTCAGGATGAGGCGCGCGTGGAATGCACTTCCTTCGAGGGCCTGCTGGTGGACTTTGCGCGCGCCCGCGGGGCACGCTTCATGATTCGCGGCCTTCGGGCGGTGTCGGACTTCGAGTACGAATTCCAGATGGCCCAGATGAATCGCCAGCTGTGGCCCGGTGCTGAGACCCTCTTCCTCATGCCCGACGTGTCGTACGCGTTCCTTTCCTCTTCTCTGGTTCGCGAAGTCGCCGTCCTGGGCGGGGATATCTCCAGGTTCGTCTCGCCCCTCGTGGCCCGCGGGATCCGCCGGAAACTCGAGAACCAGCGGAGGGCGGAGGAGTGATGGCGCCGGCCCGCCGTGCGGAGCGCCTTGCCCGCCCCCGCCGCCTTCAAGTAAACTGCCCCGCACTTCGCCCGACCTTCCACGCCGTCGGCGGATCCAGCGCGGATTCCATCAGAAAAACGCGGAGCCCGGCATGCCCTTCATCGTAGAACAATCCGGCGCGATCACCATCATCAGCGTAACCGGACACCTCATCGTTGCGAACCGCCAGGAGCTCAAACACGTCGTGCTCGAGCGGCTGCGGACCGGGGACCGGGAGTTCCTTGTCGACTTTGCCGAAACCGGCTACATCGACTCGTCCGGACTTGGGGTGCTGGTGTCCCTGTCCAAGAAGGTGCGGGAGCAGGGTGGGGAACTCCGGCTGGCCGCGCTCAACGATGACCTGCGCACCCTCTTCCAGCTCACCAAGCTCGACACCCTTTTCACCATCGTGGATTCCCGCGAAGAGGGCCTCCGGGACGGCTGAGTTTCGTTCGAGAGGCTCCATGCCCAGCGGCGGCCCATGGATCCGGAGTTGATCTTCCACCTCCCGAGCGACGTCCTCCGCATCGAGGACGCCGTCGAGAAGGTGGTCGCGCGCTGCCATCGCATCATCGAGCTCGAGCGAAGGGCCAGCCGCGTCCGCATGAATCTTCGCGTGGCGCTTGCGGAAGCGCTCTCCAACGCGATGCTGTATGGCAACGGCGCCGATCGGTCGAAGCGCGTGCGCGTGGAACTGACGATCACGGCCAAGGCCATCATCACCCGGGTAACGGATGAAGGACCGGGTTTCGACTACGAGGACATCCCGGATCCGACCACCCCCGAGAGGCTCCTGAAGCCCGACGGACGCGGGATCTTCCTGATGCGCAAACTGCTGGACGAGGTCTCCTTCAACGAGCGGGGCAACTCCGTCACCCTGCTGCTGAGACGCGATCAGGTACGACGCGAATGAGCGAGCCCGGACCTTCGCGGCTGCCTCAGCCGGCCCGCGCAACGCTGGACGAGTTTGCCGGGAGCTTCCCGTGGCGGCTGAGCGTGCGCGATCTGGTCTCCGGTCGCCGCATGTATCCGGAGGAATCCGGGACCGACCTGCCGGCCAGCGAGCAGGACGAGGCCCTGACGCGGCGACTGAGCACCCGCGAGGGCCGTAGCCTGGAGCTTGAAATCCGTCCCGCTGATCCGACCCTGGCGCCGGCCGCCGATCTCGTCTGCTCGCAGCTGATCCGGGTCCTGGATTCGGAACAGGAAATCAGCTTCCTCAGCGGCGAGTTGTCCGCGCGCTACGAGGAAATCAACCTGCTTTACTCGATCAGCGAGATCCTGGGTTCGATCCTGGAGCTCGGAGAGGCCGCACGAGTCATCCTCAACGAGGTATGCGACGTTCTGGGAGCCCGCCGCGGGTCGCTGTGGGTCTACGATGCCGGGGACGGACTGCTGCACCAGGTCGCGGCCGAAGGAATCGCCGGACTGGAGGGGCCGCTCGATCCCGCGGGGGAAATGCTCACCGCGCGGGTGTTCCGGGAGCGGGAGGCGATCATCAGCACCGGCGACGACAGCCGGCATCCAACGACCGCCCCCAACCTGCGCTCCGAATCGGCCCTCCTGGTGCCCATCCAGTACGCGCCGCAGGCGGGGCAGGCGCGCACGGTCGGTGTCATCAACCTGTTCGGGCGCAGGGGAAGCGGCACCTTCTCGGCCGGGGACCGCAAGCTGCTGACCGCCATCGCCAGCCAGATCGGCGCGGCGCTCGAGAATCATCGGCTCTTTCGCGAGAGCCGGGCGCGGGACCGAATGGCGCACGAGATGGAGCTGGCCCACAACCTTCAGATGCGGCTGCTTCAGCCGGTCGATCAGCTGGGGCTGAGCCAGGTAGCCGCGGAGGTGCAGCCGGCGGAGCAGGTGGGGGGCGACTTCTACCACTTCATCAAGCTCTCCGGCGGCCGGCTCGGCGTCATGATCGGCGACGTGTCGAGCCACGGCTTCCCCGCGGCCCTCATCATGGCGCTGGCCCTTTCGGCCGCATCCATCTTCGCGGGCGAGACGGAGAGTCCGGCGGAGGTGCTCCGCCACGTGGACGACGCGCTGCGCGACGAGCTCGAGACCACCGAGATGTTCCTCACCCTGTTCTACGGCGTGCTGGATCCCGCCGCGGGCGAACTGGTGTATTCCAATGCGGGCCACCCACACGCCTTCGCCTTCCGGCGGGGCACGAGGGAGCGGCGGCTGGCGGCCACCGACCCACCGGTCGGGATCGCCGGGCCCGGTTCCTATTCCGAAGCCAGCGTGCCCTGGGTCGCGGGAGAGGATCTGCTGTTTCTGTTCACCGACGGCCTCTCGGACTCGCTGGCCACCAGCGGTTCGCGCAGCGGCGAGGAGGCGGTGCTTGCGGAGGCGCGGAAGCAGGTCGACCGGGGTCCGGCTGCCATCGTCGAGTCGCTCTTCCGGCTTGCCGCCGAACCGACGCGCGCGATACCCGCCGACGACCGCACCGCCCTCGCCCTGAGGCTCTGAGACGTGCGGCCGAAGCGTTCCCTCGGCCAGAACTTCCTGGTGGACCCCAACCTGCAGCGGGCCATCGTCAGGGCGCTCGACGTGCAGGCGAGCGACGAGGTGCTGGAGATCGGGCCCGGGACCGGCGCGCTCACCCGCCATCTCGTCGATCTGCCGCGCCGCCTCGTGCTCGTGGAGCTCGACCGCGAGCTGGCCGACCGCCTCGCGCAGGAACTGGAGGGGCACCCGCAGGTGACCCTCGTGCAGGGGGACATCCTCGACACCGACATCGCGGCGCTGGCCGAAGACGTCTCCGCGCTCAAGGTGATCGGCAACATTCCCTACAACCGCACTTCACCGATCGTCTTTCGGCTTCTCGAACGCCCGCGGCCGGCCGAGATCGTCGTCATGGTGCAGAAGGAAGTCGGTGAGCGCATGCTGGCGGCTCCGGGCTCCCGCACCTACGGGGCGCTGTCGGTGGGGGTCCGGGTGGTGGCGCGCGTGGAGCGCGTCCTGCGCGTGCGGCGGACGGCCTTTCGCCCCGTCCCGCGGGTCGACTCCGTGGTCGTGCGCATTCGGCCCTTTCACCCACCCCGGATTTCCGCCGCGCGGGAGAAGGCCGTGCGCGTCCTCACCCGTGCGGCCTTTCAGCGCCGCCGCAAGCAGTTTCAGCGGATTCTCCGGGACGATCCGGCCTATCGCCTGAGCCGCCGGGAGGTGGCGCAAGTGGAGACGCGCAGCGGGCTGGACCTGACGCGCCGCCCCGAGACCTTCGCCCCCGAAGACTTCGTCCGGCTGGCGAAGATGTTGGAGCGGACATGAGCGCGGCGCGGGGATCATGGGTCGAGACGATCGCAGGGCTGCTCGGCGACGGTCCCCTTCACCCGGACGAGCTCGCCCGGCGGGCGAGCCGGCTGCGCGCGTTCGGGCAGGAGTCGCCCGCGCTGATCGCGTCGCTGCTGGGGCCCGATCCCAGGTTTCGCCTGGATCCGGAGGGCCGCTGGCAGTTGACCCCGGGCCTGGCCGGGGTGCGTTCGTCGCTCGGCTTTCTGGACTACGCGGTGGTGGATGTGGAGACGACCGGAGGCGCCTACCAGGAAGGCCACCGCATCATCGAGCTGGCCATCGTTGAACTGCGCGAAGGCGTCGTGACCCGCGAGTTCCAGAGTCTCGTCAACCCGCAGCGAGCGATCGGCGCTTCGGTAACCCGCCTGACCGGCATCAGCGCAACCAGGGTGGCTGCGGCGCCCCGGTTCCGCGACATCGCCGGCGAGATCCGGAGGCGGCTCGAGCACCGCGTCTTCGCAGCCCACAACGCCGACCACGACTGGGCTTTCGTCGGCGGGCAGTTGCGCGAGGCGCTCGGGGACGCTCCGCGCGTGCAGCGGCTATGCACCGAGCAACTGTCGCGCCGGCTGCTGGCATCACAGCGGCGCCATCATCTCGACGCCCTGTGCGGCCGCTTCGGCATCGAGGTGCACGGGCGTCACCGCGCCCTGGGCGACGCGCGCGCCGCGGCCGAGATCCTGAAACATCTTCTGGAGGAGACGGAGCGGAAGGGAGTCCGCGACCTTCGGGCGCTCCACGAACTCCTCGTCGGTCCGGAAGGGCGTGACCCGGTCGACGGATTGATCTAGATTTAAGAGCTGCCTTCGCAGTTCCGTGATACACCGGGCCTTTATTGCCAGCCGTCGACTCTTCGCGGAATCGGCCTCTCCGTCCGAGCCCGCATGGGACCTACATGAACGACGAATCCCGCATCCCCGTCATCCTTGGATCCGCCCGCACCCCCATCGGCCGTTTTCTGGGCGGTCTCTCCCCGTTGCCCGGACCCGCGCTCGGAGCCGTCGCCGTGCGCGCGGCGGTGGAACGCTCCGGCGTCGAGCCGTCCGCCATCGACGAGGTGCTCATGGGCAACGTGGTTTCGGCCGGAGAAGGGCAGGCGCCCGCCCGCCAGGCCGCGGTGAACGCCGGCCTGCCCGCGACCATCCCCTCCGTCACCGTGAACAAGGTGTGCGGCTCCGGACTGAAGGCGGTGATGCTGGCGGCCCAGGCGATCCGGGCGGGAGACGCGCGCGCCGTCGTGGCGGGCGGCTTCGAGTCGATGTCCAACGTGCCCTACTATCTGCGCGGGCACCGCGGGGGCGTGAAGTTCGGAGATCAGGAGGTCAGCGACGGCCTCATTCACGACGGTCTCTGGTGTTCCTTCGAGGGCCGCCACATGGGTGGTCATGCGGAATACACGGCGACGCGGGCGGGCATCACGCGGGAGAGGGCCGACGAGTTCGCGCTGGGGTCGCACCGCAAGGCGGTGGACGCCATCGACGGAGGACGATTTAGGCGCGAGATCGTGCCGGTGGAGGTACCGGCCCGCCGGGGCGCGACCGTGGTCGACACCGACGAGGGACCCCGGCGCGCCACTTCACTGGAGGCGCTTGCCAGGCTGCGTCCCGCCTTCGCCCGCGACGCTCCGGACGACGTCGATGAGCTGGTGGTCACCGCCGGAAACGCGCCGGGGTTGAACGACGGCGGTGCCGCCCTGGTGGTCGCCTCCATGGAATTCGCCCGGGCACACGGCCTGCCGGTGGCCGCCCGCGTCACCGCCTACGCTTCGGCGGGCACGGAACCGCGCGACCTCTTCTTCGCGCCCATCTTCGCCGTGCGCAAGGTGATGGAAGCAGCGGGCAAGGCGGCGGACGACTACGATCTCGTGGAGATCAACGAGGCATTTGCGGTTCAGGCGCTCGCGGACATCGACGCCCTGGGCCTGAACGCGGACCGGGTAAACGTGAACGGCGGCGCCGTCGCGCTGGGCCACCCCATCGGCGCTTCCGGGGCCCGCATCCTGGTCACGCTCGTGCATGCGATGGAGGACCGGGACGCCGCGACGGGTCTCGCCACCCTCTGCCTCGGGGGCGGCAACGCAGTCGCGCTCGCGGTGGAGCGTGCGTGACCGCGCGAGCACCGGGTGCGGAAGGTCGGCCCCGCCCATCCTCCGACCCGCGGGGATCCGGGAGGCGGCACGAAACCTGCTGACATAGCACAAACACGGGGAGGGTCAGGATGCGGACTGTAGAGTTGAGCCAGGGACAGGGAATTCTGGTACGCATGGCGTCGCTCGCCAGCGGTCGGCGGACGCTGACCGCGGCGCTCTTCGTCCTGCTCACCACCGCGGGCGCCTACGTGGCGGTGCCGGTGCCCTGGACGCCGGTCCCGATGACGCTGCAGCCGCTCTTCGTGCTCCTGTCGGGCCTCGTGCTGGGGCCATCGGCGGGAGCCGCCAGCATGGCCGCCTACGTCCTGCTCGGCGTGGGCGGCGCACCGGTGTTCGCCGCGATCCCGGCCGGGCCGGCGGCCCTCGTCGGCCCAACGGGCGGCTTCATCCTCGCCTTTCCCCTGGCTTCCGGCCTCTGCGGATGGCTGGCCGGCCCCCGGGACGCGGGCGCCCCGCGCATCCTGTTGGCGCTGGTGGCGGGACTTCTGGTCATCTACCTGGCGGGCGCGACCCAGTTGGCCCTGCTCACCGGCGCCGCTCCCACGGCGGTATTCCGCAACGCCGTGCTGCCCTTCGCGCTCGGCGACTCGATCGAACTGCTGCTGGCCATGGCGATCGCACTCCGGCTGAGGTCCCGGGCTCGCGACGATCGCTGACTCCCGGAGCATCCTGATGGCGGAAACGAAGCCCATGCGACGCATTGCCGTGATCGGGTCCGGGACGATGGGAAACGGCATCGCCCACATCGCAGCTCTTTCCGGGCTCGAAGTGGTCCTCTACGACATCGCGGAGGAAGCGCTCGCGCGGGGCACGGCGAACATCGCGCGCAACATGGACCGCCAACTCCGGTCGGGTCGACTCGAAGCGGACGAGAAGACCGCCGCGCTTGCCCGCATCCAGGCGACCGACGACCTCGCCCGGGCCGTTTCCGACGCGGAACTTGCCGTTGAGGCGGCTCCCGAGGACGCCTCGCTCAAGTATCGCCTCTTCGCCGAGCTGGACCGGCTCGCCCCGCCCGGCGCGATCCTGGCATCCAACACGTCATCGATCTCCATCACGACGATGGGCGCCCGCACGGCGCGCCCTGACCGCGTCATCGGCATGCACTTCATGAACCCCGTGCCGGTCATGCGCCTCGTGGAGGTGGTGCGCGGACTCCGGACCAGCGACGAGACCGTGCGGACGGTGGTGGAACTGGCGACCCGCCTGGGCAAGACCCCGGTGGAGGTGAACGACTTCCCGGGCTTCGTCTCCAATCGCATCCTCATGCCGATGATCAACGAGGCGATCTTCGCCCTCACGGAGGGCGTCGCCGAGGCGGAGGCGATCGACGCGGTCATGCGAATGGGGATGAATCATCCCATGGGACCGCTTGCGCTGGCCGATCTGATCGGGCTCGACACCTGTCTCGGCATCCTGGAAGTACTGCACCGGGAGCTGGGCGACGACCGCTACCGTCCCGCCCCGCTGCTTCGCAAGTACGTGGCAGCCGGCTGGCTGGGGCGCAAGACCGGGCGTGGATTCCATTCCCATGAGTAGCGCTTTCGCCCCGGGAAGGCCGGCCGGCGGCGGTGCTTCGGCCAGTTCCGCGTGTGGGGACGGGCTGCGGGACGCCTCCGCCACGCACGGTGCTCCATGACCCCGGAGGAGCGATCCATTCGGGAGATGACCCGGGAGTTCGCGGACGGCGAGATTCGTCCGCGCTCCGCGGGCTGGGACGAGCACCGCCGCCTGGACGACGATGTCCTCGGGATGCTCGCCGAATTCGGCTTCCTGGGGATGGGCATTCCGGAGGCGTTCGGCGGCCTCGGGCTCGACCTGTCCACCTGCCTGGCGGCGACGGAGGAACTCGCCCGTGCCGACGGGAGCCTGGCGCTGTCCGTGTCGCTGCAGAACGGACCGGTCGCGAGCCTCCTGCTCGCGCATGCGTCGGAGGACCTGCAACACGAGCTTCTTCCCGGCATCGCGTCCGGGGAGCGCCTGGTCGCGTTTGCCCTGGGGGACCTCGGGGCGGCGGGCGCCGAGGACGCCGGCGATGCCATCGCCACCCCGGCCGGCGACGGCTGGCGGCTCGACGGCGGCAAGCACTGGGTGGTGGACGGCAACAGAGCCGGAGCGGCCATGGTCTTCGCTCGCCCGGCCGCGCAAGGCGGAACGGGCGGCGCCGGCGTGTTCCTGGTGGACACCTCCGCACCCGGATATCGCGTTGTACGCCGCCGCGAGACCCTTGGCCTGTGCGCGGCCGAGATCGTCGATGTCGAGCTCGACGGCGTAGCGGTGTCCGCGCACTGGGTGATCGGGAGCCCGCGGCGCGGAGACGAGTATGCGGCTCAGGCGCTGCCCCTGTCCCGCCTGGGCGGCGCGGCGGTCGCCCTGGGCATCGCGCAGGCCGCCTTCGAGCACGCCGCCCGCTACTCGCGCGAGCGCGAACAGTTCGGGCGCGCGCTCACGGCGTTCGGCGCGATCCGGCACAAGCTCGCCGGAATGGCGACCCGTATTGCGGCGGCCCGCGCCCTGGTGCGGGAGACCGCCGTCGCCCTCGAAGCATCGGGCGCGGAGGGAGGTGTCGGCCTGGCCTCCTGGACGGACCGCCCCGGCCTGACGGCGACCCCGGACATGGCGAGATGGGCGGCGAGCCACGCGGCCGTGTCGGTTGCCCGGGAAGCGGTTCAGATCTTCGGCGGGTATGGCTACATGCGCGACTATCCCGTCGAGAAGCTGATGCGCGACGCCAGCGGCACGGGCATCTGCGAGGCCACCGGCGAAGTGCTGCGCATTATCGCGGCGCGCGGGTTCCAGGCCACGGTCGCCACGGGGTGAGCAGCGCCGGCGACGGAATGGCGCGGGGTGGTGCGGAAGACAAAAAAGGGAACTGAGCATGCAGATATTCGAGGAGATGGCGGCCTTCCGCCACGATCAACTGGCATTCTGGTCGGAGCCCGCGGCGGGCTATCGAGGCATCATCGCCATCCACGACACGACGCTGGGTCCGGCTCTGGGCGGCACCCGCCTGTGGAGGTACGCCAGCGAGGTGGACGCCCTGACCGACGCCCTTCGCCTCGCGCGCGGCATGACCTACAAGGCTGCCATCGCGGGCCTGAAGCTCGGCGGGGGCAAGTCCGTCATCCTGGCGGATGAACGCCCGCGCGACCGGGAGCGGCTGTTCCGGGCCCACGGCCGCGCCGTGGAGTCTCTGGGCGGGCGCTACATCACCGCGGAGGACGTCGGCACCTCCGTGGACGACATGGAGTTCGTGCGCGCGGAAACCCGATGGGTGGCCGGGGTGCGCGGAGGTTCCGGCGATCCCTCTCCCGCCACGGCCCACGGCGTCTACCAGGGCATCAGGGCGTGCGCGCAGGAGCGCTACGGCGATCCCTGCCTGGAGGGCAGGCACGTTACCGTCCAGGGCGTGGGGCACGTCGGGTATCAATTGTGCGCCGAACTCGCGGCCGAAGGTGCCAGGCTCACGGTCGCCGACATCAACGCCGGCAGCGTTGAGCGCGCGGTGCACGAGTTCGGCGCCACCGCCGTCGCTCCAGAGGCAATCTACGACGTCCCGGCGGACATCTTCGCCCCATGCGCACTGGGCGGGGTGATCAACGACCGGACGGTCGCACGCCTGCGCGTGGACATCGTCGCGGGCTCGGCCAATAATCAGTTGGCCGAGCCGAGGCATGGCAACGCGCTTCAGAAAAGGGGCATCCTGTTCGCTCCCGACTACGTGATCAACGCCGGAGGGCTCATCAACGTGTACGGCGAGCTGCACGGCTGGTCTGTTGAGCGCACCAGAAGGAAAGCCGCCGGGATCTACGACGTCGTGCTGAACGTCTTCCAGCGGGCCCGCGAGGATGGCATCACGGCCGCCGAAGCCGCGAACCGCGTCGCCCTGCAGATACTGACGGATGCCCGCCGCCCCGGCAGCGCCGAGCACGGCTCACGTGCCCGGCGGGCGGTTTCCATGAGCACCTGACCCGAGCGAGACATTGTCCACCGATCATCTGCGTCGTTTCGACCCCGAGATACATCAGGCCGTCCACGCCGAAGAGGCGCGTCAGCGCGATCAGCTGGAGATGATCGCCAGCGAGAACTTCGCGTCGCGGGCGGTCCTGGAGGCGACGGGTTCGGCGCTCACCAACAAGTACGCGGAAGGACTCCCGGGACGTCGCTACTATGGCGGCTGCGAGCACGTCGACGTGGTCGAGAGCCTGGCCCGGGCACGCGCCTGCACGCTCTTCGGAGCCGACCATGCGAACGTTCAGCCTCATTCCGGGGCACAGGCCAACCTGGCGGCCTTTCTCGCCTTCCTCAGGCCCGGAGACCGTTTTCTGGGCATGCAGCTCAGCCACGGCGGCCATCTCACGCACGGATCCCCGGTCAACGTGAGCGGAAAGTGGTTCCGGGTATCGTCCTACGGCGTGCGCGAGTCGGATGGCCTCATCGACTATGACATCGTGCGCGAGCAGGCGCGCTCCGAACGCCCCCGCCTGATCGTCGCGGGCGCCAGCGCCTACCCGCGCACGCTCGATTTCGCCGCGTTCGGGGAAATCGCGCGCGAAGTGGACGCGCTCCTGATGGTCGACATGGCCCACATCGCGGGGCTCGTCGCCACCGGCGTGCATCCCAGTCCGATTCCCTACGCTCACGTGGTGACCACGACCACGCACAAGACGCTGCGCGGACCCCGCGGCGGTCTCATTCTGGCGCCCGCCGAACACGCGCGCGCCGTCGACCGGGCGGTGTTTCCGGGCTCCCAGGGGGGCCCAATGATGCACGTGATCGCCGCCAAGGCGGTCGCGTTCCGGGAGGCGCTGGCGCCGGAATTCTCGCTCTATACGCGGCAGGTGGTGGCAAACGCGCGAGCCCTGGGGGCCGAGCTCATGGAACACGGGTTCCGCCTGGTCAGCGGCGGCACCGACACCCACCTGATCCTGGTCGACTTCGGACAGGACGGCCTCTCGGGAGCGCAGGCCGAGGCGGCGCTTGCGCGCGTGGGCATCACCGTCAACAAGAACACGGTCCCCGGGGAGTACCGGTCGCCGCTGGTCACGTCCGGGATTCGGCTCGGGACGTCCGCGCTCACCAGCCGCGGCATGGGGATCGACGAGATGCGCCTCATTGCCGGCTGGATGGCTCGGGTTCTGCTTCGTCCCGAGGACGACGAGGTGCTTGGAGAAGTGCGTGGCCGAGTGCGCGAAATGAGCGCGTCCTTCCCGCTCCGAAAGGAGACCGTTCCGGTCGGTTGACTTCGGCCGGGTTTGCAGGCAGGGCCGCAATATCATGTCCTGCAACGGGAAACGTCCTGTTACCCCGCATGGCCGGGGCTGGCGCTCTCCGTGGAATCGCTCCAGATTTCTCCCATGAACGACCCGCAGATTGGCGACGATGTCATGGTACGGCTCGATGGACGCAACCCGCGTTTCCATGTCAAGGCGTACCTGTTTGTACTCTCCGCCCTGCAGTCGGTCTCGGACTCGCTCGAAAAGCGGCGCCATATCTCCGGCACGGAACTCGCGCAGGGAGTAAGGCGTCTCGCTCTCGAGCAATATGGCCCGATGGCGCGCACGGTTCTGGAACACTGGGGCGTCCACGCCACGGAAGACCTGGGTGAGATCGTCTTCGATCTGGTCGACTGCGGGATTCTCCTGAAACAGGAAGAGGATTCTCCCGAGGATTTCAGGGGCGTGTACGATTTCGAGGACGCTTTCGAGCACAACTATCCGTGGGGCAGGGCCTAGCCCTCGCTCCAGCCTGACGAACTCAACAGGTCTCGTCTCTTCGAGACCATCCGAGAGGGGACTGGACAATGTCCGAAGAGCAGAGCTTTCCTTCCTGTCTCAAATGCAATACGGGGCTATTGCTCCCGATGTCCGACTACGGACGCGAGGGCGCCCCGATCCGATACAAGGCGTGGGTCTGTTCCAATCCCGACTGTGGCTTCAACATCAGGATCGACAACGGAGAGATCACCTTCGGGCGTAACATCACTCAGAGCTACAAGTAGTCCCTCCTGCACTTCCCGATGGCGCCACGCGTGACCGGCAACCGCGGCGCTTCCTCCAGAGGCCGTCGCGGTCGTTCGAGGATCCTCTTCGGCGATCCTGATGTCCACGCTCCCACCGGCAGCGAAGCGGCATCCTTCGATCGCTTCGCCATCGATCGACTCGGCGTTCCCGGCCGGACCCTCATCGAGAACGCGGGACGATCGGCCGCCCTGGTGCTCGAGCGCATCTTTGCGCGGGGGTCGGTGGTGGTGTTCGCGGGGTCGGGCAACAATGGCGGCGACGGCCTCGCGCTGGCGCGCGCGCTGGCGGGCTGGGGCCGGCCGGTCACGGTTGTCCGGGCGTCGGCGAAAGCCCCGGATGCGCGCCTTCTGCACGAGTGGCGGTTACCCACGCTGGACGCAGGTGACGAGGGCGCCCGTGGTGAGATCGCGCGCGCGGCCGGGTCGGCCGGCGTGCTTGTGGACGCGGTGCTCGGCACGGGGATTTCGGGCGCCCCCCGAACTCCCCAGGCGCGCATACTGGAGGGCATGAACCGGGCCGCCAGGCCGCTTGTGTCTCTCGACATTCCTTCCGGGGTGGACGCCGATACCGGGGCCGTCCCCGGGGAGGCCGCCCGGGCCGACGTGACGGTGGCCTTCGGGTGGCCCAAGCTGGGCTCCCTGCTTCAACCCGGGCGCGCGCATGCCGGTCGCCTGGTGGCTGTGGAGATCGGGTTTCCACCGGTGCCTCCCGCAACCTTCCGGGCGCGCGTGGTGACGCCCGGGTGGGCGCGGGACGCGATGCCGGTTCGTCCTGCCGATACGCACAAGCACCAGGTCGGCTCGCTGCTCCTGTTGGCGGGCGCGCCGGGGATGGCGGGCGCGGCGATCATGGCCGCGCGGGCGGCACTGCGGGCCGGGGCGGGATACGTGCGCATCGCGAGCTCCGCGGCCAATAGGCCCGTGCTCCAGGGCGCCGTCCCGGAAGCGGTGTTCGTGGACATGGCCGACCGTGGCGCGCTCGCCCGGGCAGCGATGGCATCGACCGCGGTCGTGGCCGGTCCCGGGCTGGGGGTCGCTGCAAAGGCCGCCGGCGCCCTTGAGGCTGTTCTGGAGGCATCCGGCGATGCCCCGGTGCTGCTCGACGCCGACGCCCTGAACCTGGTGGCGTCGGGGGCGGGCCCGGCCCTGGGCGACCTGGGGCGCGCTCGACCCGTGCTGGTGACGCCGCACCGGGGAGAGATGAGGAGGCTCGTGGCCGCCGCCGACGACCTCCCCGGTCTTCCGCACGAACTGGCTCTCGACCGGGCGGCGGCGTGGTCGTGCACGGTGTTGCTGAAGGGCAACCCGTCGGTCGTAGCCACCCCCGAAAAGCGGCTCCTGGTTGGCGGGCTCGGGAGCTCCGATCTGGCCGCGGCGGGGATGGGGGACGTGCTGAGCGGAGTCGCGGGCTCGCTGATGGCGCAGGGGTGCGACCCATCGGTGGCAGGCGGGCTGGCGCTGCACCTGACCGGGGTCGCGGCCGCGCTCGGGAGCGAGGGTCCGGGACTGGTGCCGGGCGACGTCATCGCCCGCCTTGCGGCCGCCGTCCGGCGTCAACCGGATCCGAAGAGCCGTCTCGGTCTGCCCTTCGTCATCTTCGACCAGGAGGCCTCTCGTTGAGCTCGCTGGGACCGGGCGGCGAGTTCGACCTGATTCGGTCCTTCCAGGCAGCCGGACCGCCGCCCGGGGCGGAGGTGCTGGTGGGTTCCGGGGACGACTGTGCGGTGCTCGAATCCGGCTGGGTGGTGAGCACCGACGCCTTCCTCGAGGACGTGCACTTCCGGCGCTCCTGGATCAGCTTCGACGAGGCGGGCTACCGCGCCGTGACCGCCGCCCTGAGCGACGTGGCCGCGATGGCCGCGCGGCCCGTCGGCGTGCTCGTCGCCCTCGGCCTGCCCCACGCGGATGCCTCACGCATCGCGGCGGGCCTTCGGCCCGGCATCCGGCGAGCGTGCGAACGTGCAGGTTGCGCGCTTGTGGGGGGCGACCTCACCCGCTCTCCGGGTCGGCTGGTCGTCAACGTGGTCGCACTGGGACGCGCGCATCGCCCGATCCTGCGGAGCGGGGCCGGCGCGGGCGACGAGGTCTGGGTGACGGGCGTGCTGGGCGCGAGCGCCGCCGCCGTGCGCGACTGGCAGGGCGGACGCGAGCCCGGTCCATCGGCGCGGGAGGCTTTCGCCGCACCCGCCGCGCGCCTCGAAGAGGCTCGCTGGCTCGCCGAGCGCATCCGGGTGACCGCCCTCATCGACCTCTCGGATGGCCTTTTGGGAGACATGGGCCACGTCGCCGCGGCGAGCGGAGTTGCCATCGTCCTGGACGCGGCCCTCGTCCCCGTCGCCCCCGGAGCCGTCGCCGCCGCCGGGTCGCGCCGCAGCGCGCTGCCTCTCGCGCTTGCGGGAGGCGAGGACTACGAACTCGCCTTCACCGCGCGGCAAGGGTCCGCGGCATCGGTCGCGGCCGACTTCCATCACAGGTTCGGGATATCCCTCACGCGCGTCGGAATTGTCGCCGACGGCGCGGGCGTTAGACTTGAGGGCGACGGCGCGGACGAGTTCGACCCCGGATCCGTGGGCTTCGACCACTTTCGCGCGCCGCCATCCGGCGCGGCCGACGTCGGGCGCCCGGAGAACCGGTAAGGCGGATCGGGAGTGCGGATGCTTCGGACGGGATGGGTGGCGCTGGCGGCGATCGCGACGACGGGCTACTACGCCGCGATCATTCTGTTCACCTCCGTGGTCCCCGCCTGGCGCCACCGGCGGTGCGGACACTGGGCGCAGGGCTGGTCCGCCGTCCTGTTGCGTGCCGCGGGTGTGACCGTCACCTCGACCGGGCTCGACCGGGTCGATCCCCGGCGCTCGCAGATCGTGGTTTCCAACCACCAATCCTGGTTCGACGTCCTCGCGCTCTTCGCCACCTTCCCCACCTCCCTGCGCTTCGTGGCCAAAGAGGAGCTGCGCTCGGTCCCGGTCTTCGGCAAGGCGATTCTGCGCTGCGGCCATATCGCCATCGACCGCCGCAACCGCCACAGCGCGATCGAGTCGCTGCAACGGGCGGCCCGGCGGCTGCGCGAGCGCACCCTTCACGTCGTCATGTTCGCGGAAGGCACGCGGTCGCCCACCGGGGAGCTCCAGCCCTTCAAGAAGGGCGCCTTCGTGCTGGCCCTCGAGACGCGGACGCCGGTTCTGCCGGTTGCGGTCGTGGGGAGCCGCGCCGTGATGCCCAAACACAGCTACGCGATTCGATCGGGTGAGATCGAGGTGCGGGTCGGCGAACCCATCGAGGTGGGCGATCTGACGGCGTCGGATCGAAACGCGCTGCGCGACCGCGCGCGCCAGGCGGTCGCAGATCTCATGTCCGGACCGTCACCAGGGCAGGCCAACGGGGCGCTCGCGTTGCCACTCGCCCCCGCCGCCCCGGCAACCGGGCCCGACGTCAAGGAGGAGCAGCCGTGTCCGCGATCACGGAAGTGAAGGGGAGGGAGATCCTCGACTCCCGCGGAACCCCGACGGTGGAAGCCGAGGTGACCCTGGCGACCGGCGCGCGCGCGACCGCGGCGGTCCCCAGCGGGGCCTCCACCGGCGAGCACGAGGCGGTGGAACTGCGGGACGGAGACCCGATCCGCTACCGCGGCAAGGGCGTGCGCCGCGCGGTGGCTCACGTCAACGGCGAAATCCGCGGCGCCGTGGTCGGGAGGGAGGCCCGCGAGCAGCGCTCCCTGGACCGCGCGCTCGTGGAGCTCGACGGCACCCCCAACAAGGGCCGGCTCGGGGCGAACGCGATCCTGAGCGTGTCGCTGGCGACGGCGCGCGCGGCCGCCCTCGAGGCCGGGCAGCCCCTCTACCGCTACCTGGGCGGCGAGGCGGCCACCGTCCTTCCGGTCCCCATGATGAACATCCTGAACGGCGGCGCCCATGCGCCCAACAACGTCGACATCCAGGAATTCATGGTCATGCCGGTGGGCGCCGACACCTTCTCCGAGGGGCTGCGCGTGGGCACGGAGATCTTCCACGCCCTCCGCGACGTGCTCTCCGAAGCCGGCCGCAACACCGCCGTGGGCGACGAGGGCGGTTTTGCTCCCGATCTGGGCGGAAACGAGGAAGCGATCGAGGTGGTGCTCACGGCCATCGAGCGCGCCGGTTACCGGCCCGGCGACGAGGTCGTCCTCGCCATCGACGCCGCCGCCAGCGAATTCCTCCGAGGTGACGACTACGTCCTGCAGGGCTCCGGCGGCGGCCGCCTCGGCCGGGAGGCGATGGTGGCGTTCTGGGACGACTGGACCCGCCGCTACCCCATTGCTTCGCTCGAGGACGCGCTGGGTGAGAACGACTGGGGGGGATGGGGGGTATTGACCAGGGCCATCGGAGAACGCGCGCAGCTGGTCGGCGACGACCTCTTCGTCACCAGCAGCGAGCGGCTGCGGCGGGGGATCCGCGAGGGAGTTGCGAACGCCATCCTCATCAAGGTGAACCAGATCGGCACGCTGACGGAAACCATGGACGCCATCGACCTGGCTCGCGCCTCGGGCTACCGGTGCGTGATCTCACATCGCTCGGGCGAGACGGAGGACACGTTCATCGCCGACCTGGCCGTCGCGCGCGCAACCGGACAGATCAAGACGGGAAGCGCCAGCCGAAGCGACCGGGTGGCCAAGTACAACCGCCTGCTGCGCATCGAGGAGGAACTGGGAGCCGCGGGATCCTATCCGGGGAGGGCGCTCTGGGCATCCTGAGGAAGCTGGTCCTGCCGGTCATCGCGGGAGCCGCCGTCTACTACGCGGTCTTCGGCGGCGAACACTCCATGATCGAGCTGGGATCCGCGCGCTCGCAGGTGAGGCAGGAACAGCGTGCCCTCGATCTGCTGCGGGCGGAGGTGGATTCGCTCACGGCCCGCGCCGACTCGCTGAGAAACGATCCGCTGACGCTGGAGCGCCTCGTGCGCGAGCGTCACGGGATGATTCGCGAGGGTGAGATCCTGTACCGCTTCGCGGACGATGTCGGCGCCGAGGAGCCGGACGATTCCACGGGAAGCCGGTAGTCGGCTCCGGCCCTCCAGCTCCTCCGCGCGTCAGGCCCTCAGGCCGGGTCTTCCTCCGCCGCGGCCGTCTCCTTCGCCTCGGTCGCGGAATCGGCGATTCTGCGAACCGCGTCCGCGAGCAACTGCCCCGAGGTTCCTTCCGGGAGGAGCGCGGGCGTCCCTTCGGCCACGGCCTTGGCGGCCGCCAGCCCCGTGCTGGTCGTGCCCGCCGACATGAGCTCCATCGGAATCGGGAAGACGGTGGTGGAGTTGTTCTCCGCGGCGATCTCGACGGCCGTCTGCAGATAGCGAAGCTGCAGGGCCATGGGGTACTCCTGAATGACCGCCGCCGCGTCGGCGAGCTTGCGGGATGCCTGGAACTCACCTTCCGCCGCGATCACCTTGCCGCGGCGCTCGCGCTCGGCCTCGGCCTGCTTCGCCATCGCCCGCTTCATCTCCTTGGGCAGATCGATGTCCTTGATCTCGACGCCCGTAACCTCGATGCCCCAGGGATCGGTTCCCTCGTCGATGATGTCGCGCACGATTTCGTTGATGCGTTCGCGCTCGGCGAGCAGTTCATCCAGCTCCGACTGGCCGATGACGCTGCGGAGCGTCGTCTGTGCCAGCTGGGAGGTGGCGAAGTAGTAGTCCTCGATCTCGACCACGGCCTTCGCCGGGTTGGTCACGCGGAAATACACCACGGCGTTGACCGTGACGCTGACGTTGTCCTTGGTGATGGTGTCCTGGGGCGCGATGTCCAGCGCCACGATGCGCAGGTCCATCCGCTTCATGCGTTCCAGCCCGTAGGGCACGAGAAAAATCAGCCCGGGCCCCTTGGCGCGGGTAAGCTTGCCGAGCCGAAAGACCACGCCTCGCTCGTATTCCCAGAGGACGCGAAAGCTGGTGAGGAGGCCGGTGGCGGCGACGACGATGCCCACGATCATCGGGATATCCATTCGGATCGCTCTCCCTCGGAACTCCGCCAACGCCGGTCCATGCCCGCTGGCGCCGGGGGTCCTCTGACAGGTTCGGGAAAATCCGCGGCCCCTGACGGTGCCGCTTGACACGCTATCTTCTCAAAACTAGCGTTTTCGCGATGTCCCCGCCGGAGTAGCTCAGCTGGTCAGAGCAGCGGAATCATAATCCGCGTGTCGGGGGTTCGAGTCCCTCCTCCGGCATCGCTTTCCTGCCCCGCCCCGCAGGGACCTGACCGTCCCGGCGGGGTTTCATATCTGTCCGTGCCCCGGGCGAGCCTGGTGGCACAAGCGGGAGACACCCGAAAGCGACGAGCAGGACCATGGCTGATCTGATCGAACGTGAGCTGAGTCGGCGCAAGGCGAGGATGGCCCGCGTGCTGGAGCGCCCGCTGCGGATCCGGGAAGGGGCCGCCGCGCCCCTGTCGCCGGACCGCCGCGCCTACTACCTGGATGAAGCTCGGGAGCTGTACTGGAACGAGCTGGAGTGGGAGAACATCACGGGCGAGGAGCGCCTCGACGACGGTCCGTTCACCGAACTGGCCTTCCCCGGCTTCCTCGCGTTCGTGCGCGGACTGCTGTTGCGCGAATCCATCGACGAGCGCGGCACGCCCGCAGACCCGCATCCCGCCATCGTCGAAGAGATCCTGAACTTCCTGGCGGAAAGGGTGGTGACCCTCCGCGCCGAACTGCGCGAGCAGGATCCCGAGTGGGACGTCGAACAGAGCGAAAGGGAATTGTCCATGACCGAACCGCTCATCGATCTGGTGCTTGCGCTGTTGTACGAGGTCACCCCGCCCGAGCGGGTGCGCCTGGAACAGGCCGCGGCGGATTGACGACGCCGGCCCGGCGGCGTTCCATGCGTGCGGCCCAGTGGGGATGGGCCGGCTGGCCCGTCCGCCGGCCAGGTCATCCCTACCTGGCGGGCGCTCCCCTCTTCATCGCCCATCGGGGCGGAGCCGCGCTGGCGCCCGAGAACACCATGGCGGCCTTCACCGCCGCGGTGGAGCAATGGGACGCCGACGTGCTGGAGATGGACGTGCACCGGACCGCGGACGGCAAGGTGGTCGTGATTCACGACGCCACCGTGGATCGCACCTGCGACGGCAGCGGCGCTGTGCGCGAGCTTCCCTGGAGCGAGGTGCGCATGCTCGACGCCGGCTATCGTTTCCGCGATCCGGCCGGCGAACCGGCCTTCCGGGGCCGGGGCGTGGGCATCCCGCTGCTGGACGAGGTGCTCGAGACTTTCCCCGACACGCGCATCAACGTGGAGGCCAAGACCCCCGAGGTCGCGCCGCTGCTGGTCGAGACCGTCCTCCGCCACGGAGCGCGGCATCGGGTGCTGATGGCCGCGGAGCTGGAGGGCGCGCGGCCCTCGCGGCACGGCTATCCCGGCCCTCACGGTGCGTCCCGCCGCCAGATCCGGCTGTTCCATCTGCTGCACCACCGGCCGCTCGGGTTCCTGTATACGCCCCGTGCCGACGCCCTCCAGGTGCCGGACGCCTGGATGGGCACGCGGGTCGTCACGCCGCGCTTCGTCCGCGAGGCGCACCGGCGCAACATTCCGGTCCACGTCTGGACCATCGATGAGCCGGCCGACATGCGCCGACTGCTCTCGTGGGGGGTGGACGGCATCCAGTCCGACCGTCTCGACCGGCTGGCGCGCGTCCTGATGGAGGAAACCGGGAGGCCTCCGCCGCCCGCGCTCTCCGCCGCCGGCGCGGCGAGCGGCGAGCTGGCGCCATGAGCAGGCCCGACCGGTCGCTGGCCGCCCGCTTCCGCGCGGCGTTGGCCGAGGACGGGGTCGTAGCCGGCGGCGGGCGGGTTCTGGTGTCGCTCTCGGGCGGCCTCGACTCCACCGTCCTGCTTCACCTCCTGCGCTTCACGCCGGGCCTCCCGTCGCTCGAAGTGCACGCCGCGCACCTCGATCACCGCATGCGTCCCGGGAGCGCCGAAGACGCCCACTGGGTGAAGGGCATTGCGCGCGCCTGGGGGGTGCCGCTGGTGTCGCGCGCGGTCGCCCGTCCCCCCGCCAACGAAACCGAGGCGCGCCGGGCCCGCTATCGCTTTCTGGAGGAGGCGCGTACCGGGACCGGCTGCCGGTGGGTGGTGACCGCCCATCACGCGGACGACCAGGCCGAAACGGTCGCCTACCGGATGTTGCGGGGCACCGGCCTCGCCGGCCTGGCCGGGATCCCCCGCACTCGCGAACCGGGGCTGTACCGGCCGCTGCTGCCCTTCTGGAAGCGCGAACTCGCCGCCTACGCCTCTGCCTCCCGCCTCCGTCACCGGACCGACCCCACCAATCGGTCGGCCGACATCCCGCGCAACGTGGTCCGCCGCGAGCTGCTGCCGCTCGCCGAGGAGCGGGTCGCACCGGGCGCCCGCCGGGCCCTCCACCGTCTGGCCCGCCTGGCGGGAGAAGAGATCCGCCTCTGGCACGCCGTGGTTCCGACGCTGCTCGCGGGTCTTGGGGTGCGGCGCACCGAAGAGGGCGTCTCGTTCAGCCGCGACGGCTACCTGCAGTGCGATCCCCTGGTGCGCGCCAGGCTCATCCGGGAGCTGGCGGCGGAGTCCGGCGCCCGCCTCGATGCCCGCGGCACCGCTCTGGCGTCGGAGTTCGCCTGCTCCGCCGGGAGCGGCCGGTCGATCGACCTCCCCGGCGGAGCCGTTCTGTCCCGCGCCTATGAGCGCCTGATCATCGCGCGCGGCGCGAGGATCGCCGGGGGGCATCCCCCTCACGACTCCCGCTTCGTGGCCGTTCCGGCTCCCGGCGAAGGCGCGGCCGAGGGCCGTTCGGGAGGCGCCGCCTTCCTTGCCCGCTGGTCGACGCGCGGCCCGGTGGGAGGAGAGGGGCTCTCCATCCCGGCTCTGCGCTTCCCCATCCTCTTCCGCAGTTGGCGGCCCGGAGACCGCATTCGCCTGACCGCCGGCACGCGCAAGCTCAAGAAGGTGTTCGGGGACGCTCGCGTGCCGCGGCCGGCGCGCGCGCGCCGGCCGGTGCTGGCCGATGCCGGAGGGCGTATCCTCTGGGTGCCGGGGGTGGCGCGGTCGGTCGAGGCGCGGCCCGCACCTCAAGACGCAATCCTATACGTGGGAGTGGATCTCGATGACGCCACCGACTGACGTTGCTCGCCGCACCGGCAGGGGCCGCGTGCGACGCATAATCTTCACGCGCGAACAGATCGCCCTCAGGGTACGGGAGCTGGGCGACGAGATCTCGGCTTGCTACGAGGCGCGCGAGGAACTGCTGGTGCTGGGCCTGCTGAAGGGCTCGTTCATGTTCCTGGCCGACCTGGTGCGCTGCATCCATCACCCGGTCCAGGTCGACTTCATCGTGACTTCGAGCTACGGGTCGGGTATGGTATCATCGGGAAACGTGCAGCTCCTCTACGACCCCGAAGTGTCGCTCGGGGGGCGCCACGTCATCCTCGTGGACGACATCATCGACAGCGGCAGGACCATGGCATCCCTGGTGCCCATCATCCAGGCGCGCGGACCGGCCAGCCTCGAATTGTGTACCTTTCTTCACAAGCGCCGGGAGGGCATCGCGCACGAGCCCAGATGGGTCGGCTTCGACGCCCCCCCGGAGTTCGTGGTGGGCTACGGGCTCGATTATAGCGAGAACTTCCGGCATCTTCCCTACGTCGCAAGCATCTGAGAGCACGGGCCGGTGGTCCCGGAGTACTCTGAATAATGTCTGATTCCGAACAGAACCGACCCGATTCCGGCAGCAGGTTCTCCCGGCTCTCGCGCACCGCCTCATTCTGGATTCTGCTGGCGCTCGTGCCGCTCCTCTTCTTCCAGATCTTCAGTCCGGGCGGCAACGCGGGCGTCGAGCTCACGTACACCGAGTTTCGCGAGCAGTTGGCGTCCGGCAACATTCGCGAGGTGACGATCGTCGATTCGCGCAGCGTGGAGGGCGAACTGCGCACCCCCGTGAACCGCGACGGCGAAGACATGAGCCGCTTCGTCTCCATGCTTCCCGGGGAGATCACCGACGGGCTGCTCGACGAGCTTCAGGCGCGCAACGTCGTCATCAGGGCAAGGCCCGCGAGGGTCCCGGTCATGGAGAGGGTGTTCGCGTTTCTTCCCTGGATCCTCATGGCAGGGATCTGGATCTGGTTCGTGCGCAGCCTCCAGAGCGGGGGCAACCGGGCCTTCCAGTTCGGCCGTTCCAAGGCCAAGCTCATCTCGCCCGACACGCCCAAGGTGACGTTCGAGGATGTCGCGGGCGCGGACGAGGCCAAGGAGGAGCTCCAGGAGGTCATCGAGTTTCTGAAGGATCCGCAGCGCTTCGTGCGCCTGGGTGGCCGCCTGCCCAAGGGCGTGCTCCTGGTGGGTCCCCCGGGCACCGGCAAGACCCTGCTGGCGCGGGCGGTGGCGGGCGAGGCCGCGCGTCCCTTCTTCCAGATGTCGGGCTCCGACTTCGTCGAGATGTTCGTGGGCGTGGGCGCCTCGCGCGTGCGCGATCTCTTCGAGCAGGGGAAATCGCATGCGCCCTGCATCATCTTCGTGGACGAGATCGATGCAGTGGGCCGCCACCGGGGCGCGGGCCTGGGCGGGGGACACGACGAGCGCGAGCAGACGCTGAACGCGCTGCTGGTGGAGATGGACGGCTTCGAGTCCAACGACGGCGTGATCCTGCTGGCGGCCACCAACCGGCCGGACGTGCTCGACCCGGCGCTGCTTCGTCCCGGCCGCTTCGACCGCCAGGTCGTGGTGGACTCCCCGGACATCAAGGGCCGGGAGGGCATCCTGGGCGTGCACGCGCGCAAACTTCCGCTGGCCGAAGATGTCGATCTCTCCGTCATCGCCCGGGGCACCCCCGGCCTGTCGGGCGCGGATCTGGCCAACGTCTGCAACGAGGCCGCGCTCATCGCCGCGCGCGAGGGCGCCGACCGGGTCGCCATGGCCCACTTCGAGAAGGCGAAGGACAAGGTCATGCTGGGGGCCGAGCGCAAGAGCCTGGTGCTCACCGAATCGGAGCGCGAGCTGACCGCGTATCACGAGGCGGGCCATGCCGTGCTGGGGCTGCGCATCCCCGGCCTCGACCCCGTGCACAAGGTCACGATCGTCCCGCGCGGGCGCGCCCTGGGGCTCACCGCGAGCCTCCCCGAGGAGGACCGGCACTCCTACACCAAGGATTGGCTGGAAGGGCAGTTGGTGATGTTGTTCGGGGGACGCGTCGCCGAGGAGATGCGCTTCGGCCCGACCAAGGTGACCACCGGGGCAGGGAACGACATCGAGCGCGCCACCAGCATGGCGCGCCGGATGGTGACCCGTTTCGGCATGTCCGAGCGGGTGGGCCTGATGGCGGTCGGCGATTCGGAGCAGGAGATCTTTCTCGGCCGCGAGCTGGTCCAGCGGCGCGAAATCTCGGAACACACCGCGGAGCTGGTGGACAGCGAGGTCAAGCGGCTCCTGGACAGCGCACACGATCGTGCGCGCGTGCTGCTGGAGGAGCACAAGGAGCTGCTCGAGACCATCGCCGACGCGCTGCTCGAACGCGAGACGCTGGGCCGCCACGAGATCGAGCTGATCGAGCAGGGGGAACCGTTGCCGCCCATTTCGCTCGAGGAGCCGCCGATTCCCGGTGAGGAAAACGGAAGCGAGCCGCCCGAGACCGGGGAACCGCTCGACGGCGCAACGCAGCCGATAGCCGGGAGCACGCCCGACTCCCTCCGCGAGCCGGAGGAGGCGGTTCCCGTCTCTTCCGCGCCCGTCGACGGACCCGCTGCCCGAACGAGGGGCTCGCACGCAGACGACCCTTGACCGCCCGTCGGAAACACCGGTCCGCCCGAATGCAACCGCGGTCTTCCAACGCGGCTGAGAACTCATGAGCGCCGGGGATCTGTTCGCGCTTTTCGCGCCCGGCTGGCTCGATATCCTCGAGATCCTCATCGTCGCGGCGCTGGTTTACCGCATCCTGCTGTTCATCCAGCGCACCCGGGCCATGCAGATCCTGCTGGGCGGGCTGCTGATCGCGGGCGTCTACGCCATCGCGCGCCTGCTGGGCCTTGACCTCATGCGCTCGATCATGGACGCGGTCTTCCAGTATGGGGCCATCGCCGCGCTGGTCGTCTTTCAGCCCGAGATTCGGTCCACCCTCGCCCGGCTGGGCCAGGCGCGCATGCTGCAACTGTTCAACCGGCTCGGGGAAACCCAGGTGGTGGAGGAGATCGCGGGCGCGGCCGAGCGCCTTGCGAGCATGAAGATCGGCGCTCTGATCGCCCTGGAGGGGGAAGTCGGACTGGACGAGTACGCGCAGACCGGCAGCCGTCTGCGAGCGCGCGTCTCACGCGTGCTCCTGGGCGCCATCTTCACCCCCAATTCCCCGCTCCACGATGGCGCCGTGATCGTCTCGGGCGACACCATCAAGGCGGCGGGGGCGATTCTGCCGCTCAACCGGGCGCCGGTTCCCGACCGCACGCTGGGCACCCGGCACCGCGCCGCGATCGGGCTGAGCGAGGAGACCGACGCGGTCGTGGTCGTGGTCAGCGAGGAGACGGGCCGGATTTCCGTGGCGAGCCGGGGGGTGCTCGAAAAGGGAGTCGACGGGGCGGGCCTGCGGGAAGCCGTCGCGGCGGCCGGCCCCAGGGCGACGACGGGGACTCGGGAACCGGCGGGCAGCGCCGGCCGGGCCCTGGCACGCGCTTTGCGCCTGCCCTGACAGGCGAGCGACAAGCTCCCCTCAGAGCCCTTCGTGGCGCGTCGCTGACGCTCCTCGGGTCCCTTGGGGGCCCCTATCCCGCGAAATGGATGCGGAAGATGCGGTTGCCCGCGTCGTCGGAGACGAGCAGCGCGCCGTCCGGCGCCTGAAGCACGTCCACGGGGCGGCCCCAGACCTCCTTCTCGTCGTCGTCGCGGACGATGAACCCCGTCAGGAAGTCCTCCGGCGGGCCGGAAGGGCGTCCGCCCTCGAACGGGATGCGCACCACCGAATAGCCCTTCAGATCGAGCCGGTTGATGGATCCGTGCAGTGCGACGAAGGCGTGGTTGCGGTATTCCGCGGGGAATCCCTCGCCCGTGTGGAACGCCATGCCCATGGGAGCCGCATGGGCCGGCAGCAGGACATCGGGTACGAGAGTGCGCTCCACCAGGTCCGGCCGCGCCCCGTTCAGGATCGGTTCCGGGTTGGGCCCGATGTACGCGTAGGGCCACCCGTAGAAGCCGCCCTCCCGCACCGAGGTGACGTAGTCGGGGGCCAGGTCGTCGCCGAGATGGTCGCGCTCGTGCACCGCCGTCCAGAGCGCGCCCGTCACCGGGTGGAAGGCGAGCGCGACGGGGTTACGCAGCCCGCCCGCGAACACCCGATGTCCCGAGCCGTCGGGCCGGTACTCGTTGATGGCGGCGCGGCGCGGGTCCGTGCCCGGCATTGCATTGGTGGCGGAACCGACTGCCACGTACATCCGTTCGCCATCGGGATCGAAGACGAGATTGCGCGTCCAGTGGTTGAACCCGCGGGTCCGGCTGACGTCGATGCCCAGGCGTTCGGCGGTATCGTGATCGAGGGCATCGCTGCTGACGGGCAGGTCCACCACGTGTTCCGGCGGACCGTCCGCGCGCGTCTGACCGGGCGCATAGCGAAAGCGCACCACCGCGTCGTTGTTGCCTACGTACACGTATCCGCCGCGGAAAGCGATGCCGTACGGCCGGGTCAGGCCCTCGGCGAAGGTTGCCCTGTGCTCCGCCACTCCGTCGCCGTCGGCGTCCCGCAGCAGCGTGATCGCACCGCTCCGGCTCTCTGCCACGAACACGTCGCCGCCCGGCGCGAGCGCAAGCCGGCGGGGAGCCGCCAGGTCGTCGGCGAAGACGTTCACGGCGAAACCGGATGGAACCGAGAGGGTCGCCCCTTCCGGCCGCTCCACGATGCTCGGGATGGCGCGGTTCCATGGGGTCTCGAAAGGCTCGGGCAGCTGCTGGGCCGCAGCAAGCAACAGAAGCAGCGGAATGGAGGCCATCGAAGTCATGAGAGGCTCGGGACGGAGCGGTGGGCGAACCGACATCCTGAGTATACGCCTCCCTGTGTCCGAACCCGCAACCCGGACGCCGGGTAGCAGGATCTTTCCGGAGCGCCTCACACCGGAGCGCCGTCAACCCTTCGTCCCGGCCGCGCATCCTAAAAGGGACAGCCACGCCCTCAGGGGAGCCATCGCCAATGCCGAACAGCCCAACCAGTCTCGCCAGACGCATCGGTCTTGCAGCCGTCCTCGTCTGCCTCGCCTTGCCGCTGCCTGCCGGCGCCGCCCAGGAAGAAGCGGCGAGCCCCGAAGCCGATTCGATCGCGCTGCTCGAGGAGGCGCAGCAGGTGCAGAAGGAGTTCGAGCGCTTTCGGGAACAGCGGCTTCCGCCGGAGTGGAGCGGTTTCGGAGGCCAGTGCGATGCTCTCGTGGGCCGGATGTGCCTCCGGCACGGAGACGGGGAAGCGCCCCCCGTGGAGCCCGCTCCGCTCGAGGTCGAGATGGCGCGCATGGACATGCTGCGCACGCTGGGACGCATCCACTCCCGCATCCCGCGCGACAGGTGGGTGCTGGGACAGCGGGTCTACTACCTGAGGGAGCAGGGGGAGCTGCTCCGGGCGGAAGCCCTCACCGACCGCTGTCATCCCGACGACGAGTGGTGGTGCATGGCGCTCAAGGGATACCTGCTGCAGTCGCTGGGAGAGAGCATCGAGGCGGAAGCCATCTTCCGCGAAACCATCCCGCGAATGCCCGAGGAGGAGCGGGAGAGATGGCTGGCGCTCGACTACCTCCTGGACGAGGAGGCCCGCGAGCTCTTCGAGGATGCCGATCCCGCACAGCAGGCGGCGCTGCGCCAGCGACTCTGGCTGCTTGCCGATCCGCTCTACCTGGTCGAAGGCAACGACCGCGAGGCGGAACAGTACGCCCGCCGCACGCTGATCCGCATCCGCGAGTCGGCGGAGAACCCCTACGACATTCCCTGGGAGGAGGACCTGGAGGAGCTGGTCGCCCGCTACGGGGGCGAGGTGGGCTGGGAGCGCGGCCGGCCGGCGCGGCCCGCTTCGGGCATGCTCCAGGACAACCGCTTCATTATCGGGCGCCACCGGCCCCACGGGCGCGAGTTCATGCCCGCGGGGGCGTTCTTGGAGGATCCGGCCGGCGTCCCCGTGCGCGCGTGGGAGATCGAGGACCGGGCGCCGTGGACCGGCTACGCCGCCTGGTACGCCCCCATCATCACCACCATGGACGCGCAGGTGGCGCGCTTCCGGCGCGGCGACTCGCTCCTGGTCGTCGCGGGCTACCAGCCCGCGCCGCCGCCGGAGGAGCCCGCCCGCCCCACGGTGCGCGAGACCGCCCCGGGCGCCGATCCCTTCGCGGCCTTCGCCGCCCCCCCGCCTTCGCCCCCCGCGGCGGCCGGCGCCGTCGAGTCGGGGGTGTTCGTGCTGACCCCGGAGGGCGAGCGGCTGGTCGACCAGCGCGGCAGCGCGCGCGAGGGCGTCGTCACCGCGCGGGTGCCCAACGGCGACTACATCTTCGGCATGGAAGTCCTGGAAGACGCCGACGACCGGGGCTGGAGGGTGCGCGGCGGAGTACGGCAGGAGAACCTCCCCTTCGGGCTTGCGGCCATATCCGACGTCGTGCTGCTGGACCCCGCCGGCGATCTGCCCGAGAGCCTGGACGAGGCCCTGCCCAGGGTGCTGGGTTCAACCCGCGTCCGTTCCGGCGAGCCCTTCGTGGCGGGCTGGGAGGTCTACGGGCTCCAGACCGGGGAGAGTGCCATCGTCGGCATCACCATGCAGGACGCAAATCCCGGCTTGCTCGCGCGCGCGACGCAGTTCCTGCGCCTCACCACCCCGGAGGCGCCCCTGGAGCTGAGCTGGGAGGAAGCCGGACCCGACGAGCTGGGCACGGTCTTCCGCGCCATCGCACTCACGCTGCCGGAGGTCGAGGCGGGTGAGTACGACCTGATCCTGACCGTGCAGCTACCCGGCCGGAGCCCGATCGACGTCACGACACGCCTGACCGTAGAGGAGTAGCTCCCGTCAGTCGGCCCGCCGCACGGACGTGATCCGCACCGGCGGCGTCAGAGCCTGTGCCTCGTAGGGCTGCCCCTGGATCGCGCGCACCACGTCCATCCCGCTCACCACCTGCCCGAAGGCCGCGAATCCCTGGAGGTCGGGGTTGCGGTTGCCGCCGAAGTCCAGCGACGGCTGGTCGTTGATGCAGAAGAAGAAGCTGGAGGTGGCGCTGTCGGGCTGTCCACGCGCCATCGAGATAGCCCCGTCTACGTGGCGCAGCCCGGTGACCGAGGTGCGCTCCATGGGGATGGCATCGAATCCCTGCTCGGCGAACTCCTCGTTCACGCTCGCCTGAATCACCTCGATGCGGACGGTGTCGTTGGGCTGGTTGTCCATCGTGACCGTGCGATGGAACTGGCCGCCGTCGTAGTGGCCCGCGTCCACGTAGCGCAGGAAGTTGGCGGAGGTGCCCGGCGCGTTCTCGGTGTCGATGTCCACCTCGATGTCGCCGAAGTCGGTGGAGATGATCACCCGCACCATTCCCGTCTCCTGGGCGCTCCCCTCCGCTTCCTGCGGAGCCTCTTCGGCGGACTCGGCGCAGGCGCCGGCGGCGATCAGAAGGATGGCGATGGTCGACGCGAGTATTCCCTTGCGCATGGGACGAACCTCCTGTGGATCGGGTCGTTGCAGGAACCACGATGATACGGCGCGGAGCGCAGGCGAGCCAGCGGCGCGACATGTACGTGCATCCCAGATCCACCGGTTGGCGACCCATTCTTCCATTGACCCCGGTTAATCGCACGCGGTAGCGTTGGGTGTCACCGGGCAGCCTGGGAGCGCATCCCTGGCGGACGAGACAATGAGCGCGTAATCCGCGGGAGCTTTGGGGGGATGTGTGAGAGGTGAGTTGAAGGCCCTGTCCGACCTGGTCGCGCTCGGCGAAGGGTCCGAGGTGGAGTTCAAGCGGTCGCTGAGGTCCGACCTGGGGCGCGAGATCTGCGCGTTCGCCAACGCGACCGGCGGCGTGATCCTGCTCGGCGTGGACGACGACGGCGCGGTTCGCGGCGTCGAAGGACACAACCGGTTGAAGTCCCAGGTCCAATCGGTCGCGCGGTCCGCCGATCCCTCGATCAGCGTGGACATGGAGAGCATGGGGGATGTGCTCGCCGTCAGGGTGCCCGCGCAGCGTGGCAAGCCCTACTCGTTCGGAGGCAAGTTCTTCGTGCGCCACGGGGCGTCGTCGCAGCAGATGTCGCGCGACGAGATCCGGGAGTTCTTTTTCGCGGTCGGCGCAATCCGCTTCGATGAGAGCCCGTGTCGCCGATTCTCGCTGGACGACGACCTCGACGACGAGACCTGGACGACGTTCCGCCGGAGGGCGAGGATTCCGGCTCACATGGAGCCCGAGACCGCTCTGGCCAACCTGGATCTCCTGACCACCGATGGTGGAGTCACCAACGCGGGGGCGTGGCTGCTCGCGAAGGACATCCGGAGATTCCATGTGAGCGCCCACCTGTCCTGCGCGCTGTTCTTCGGCACCACGAAGACGGAGATTCTGGATCGGCGCGACTTCGCCGACGACGCGTTCTCGATCATCGACGGCGCCATGACGTGGGTCCGCTCGAAGATCAACGTTCGCTACGTCATCACGGGTTCGGTGAACCGGGAAGAGCGTCCCGAACTCCCGCTGGACGCGATCCGCGAGGCGGTGGTCAACGCGGTCGCGCACCGCGACTACCGTTCCGCGGCCAACGTTCAGGTCTGCCTGTATCATGATCGGCTCGAGGTTGTGAGCCCGGGTGGCCTTCCGGCGGGGATGACCGAGGCCGAACTGGGCGTGAAGAGCGTTCCGCGCAATCCCCTGCTTTTCGGGATGCTGCACCGCATGGATGCCGTGGAGCACATCGGATCGGGCATCCGGCGCATTCGCGATCTCTGCCGCGAGTGGAGAGTGCCCGCTCCGGTGATCGATGTGTCGGAACACTGGGTGACGGTGACCTTCCGACGCCCGGCGCTGGGAGGCGATGGTTCGATCGCAGCCGTCAAGGAACCAGGTCGGTACCAAGTCGGCACCAAGTCGGCACCAAGTCGGCACCAAGTCAGGATTCTCCGTAAGTCGTTGACCGCGCAGCCTATCACGGAGCTCATGGCGATGGCGGGCAGAAAGGACCGCACCAAGTTCCGGAACCAGGTTCTCCGGCCGCTGCTGGGGGCTGGATGGATCGAGATGACCGTGCCCGACAAGCCCAGGAGCAGGAACCAGAGGTACCGGACTACTGCGGCAGGGCGGGAAGTACTGGCGGCGGTGGATGGGGAGGATGTCCAAGGGCAGGCTTGACCCAGGAAGGGAGGAATCCGATGAAGTTCCCAGTGGTGATCGGAAAAAGGACCGAGCAACTACGCAGCGTACGTGCCGGATCTACCGGGATGCGTGGCGACTGGCGGAACTAGGGACGAAGTTGCCCGCAACATCCGAGATGCCATCGAGTTCCACTTGGAAGGGATGCGGGAGGATGGCCTGCCTAGCCTGGAGCAGCAGGCGTTGGCGACAGTCCATAGGAGAGCCCGTGAGCGGAATCCCCTGAGCGTTCAACCAGCGAAAGCTATCGGGTTTGGCGCTTAGCTGTAATATCAACCTCACATTATGTTATGTCTCCCCTACATGTTGCCGAGGACGCAAGCGCAAACTCGGGTCGGCGTCGCCGAATCGGTCTCGCTCGCCGCGGCCCGTCAACGGGCGCTCGCCAACCGCAAGCTCACCCGCGCGAGCGGGCGTTCCCTTGGCTGAGAAACGGCGGCTGATCGGCATCCCGACCTTCGCCGAGGCCGCCGAGCGGGTGGTCGAGTAGAAGCGGGCGAGTATCTATGATACCGGAGCGAACGGGGACGGATCGCTAGTAGTTGTTTGCCGCAACCCCCACGCGCAGGGCAGGACGCTACACGGGGGCGAGCGGAACCAGCGGGACTCGCCCCGCAGGCATCGGTTTCGCATCTTGTTCCATCCCACCTGCGTGTCTCTCAGAGGGGTAAGCCAACACGTGGATATGTTCTTGTCGATACTCGCGGTGATCGCCTTTATCGGTGCCATCCAAGTAGTGACAGTCCTCCGACGGCGCAGGAACCGGAGAGAGGCGGTTGCCATCCTTCAGCCGGTATTGAGCCAGAATATCTCAGCAGCTTTGGCGGCAGAACCCGGGACCGAATTACAAGAGGTCGAGAAGCTCCTTGAGATGATTCCGGCCCTTTTGGCGGCAGGTGGATGGGAGGGTTTGGAGAACACGGCAAGGATCTTCGGTCAAGCCCTCAACGAGGCAGTGCGTGAACTGGAGGTGGAAGCCGCAGACGAGTTTTCGAGAATGAAACTGCAGATGATCAAACGCGCCATGGTTGAACGAGGCGTCTACCTGTTGGAGAATCTGGAAGCACCATCTGATAAAGAGGCGTCGGCAAGCCATAGGGGAAACCATGACCCTTGCACGCACGTTCCGGGGAGCGCAGACCTCGGAGGGTTCTAAAGGGCGCAGCCGCCCCTTGGCCAGACCGCGATGTTCAACGTCGCGTCGGGCACGCACCTTAGCGCACCAGCATCTCCCGCACCGGGCGCTTCTGCCATCCGATTCGCCGCCCAAGCGGCGGCGGTGTGGAAGATACCGCTTGCGCTGGTCCTGCTGGCTATCATGAACAGGGATCTATCGGATGCAGGTTGAGCATCTCCGCTCCCCCTTGGCCTCGATCTGGAGCGACAACGGCCCGGACCTCCCAACGGAGTCGTGATGAACCGCGAACAACCGGACCTGCTCCGTCAGAGTGAGGGCTTTGAACGGATGCAAAGGAGCCTGACGGTATCGCTCATCGCCACCAGTCGCGAAGGTGAGGGCATTGGCCCCAGCGTGCGAGTGTGCCGCTTGGACGACTCCCTTGCTGAAGTCCGGGCCGCCAACCTCAACCCGATCTTCGACTATCTTCCCGTCGAGGCGGCCGATGGCAATATCGTCGGTCTGTTCTCTGCCAAGAGGGTCCATCAACTCATCTGGCGTGGACGATGAAGCACCCGTCAGGGATCGCTTGCGTCCGCTCTCGGAAGCGGACCTGATCGGCGCGGACGCGACGATTCTCGACTACGTTTCCCGCGTTCGACCAAAGCCCTTGCTCGTGGTCTCCGGCGGGAGAATCAACGGCTTGGTAGCGTGGTCTGACCTTCAGAAGCTGCCTGTTCGTGCTGCCGTGTTCGCCTTGGTCACCGGGTTCGAGCTAACGATGTACGAAGCGATCAAAGCGGTTTTCCCAGAGGGAGACGGTTGGCGGAAGCATATCAGTAACAAACGGCTGGAAGGCGCGGAGAAGGTGTACGAGAAGCGGGGTGGCAACGAGAGCGACGTTGAGCTGCTGCTATGCACCGAGTTCTGTGACAAGAGGACGATCCTAACGAAGTGTCTCCCGTTCGATTCCCTAGCCAATAGTGCCGGTGCCGTGCCGATGTCCAAGGGGAAGTTTGAGGACAAGGTCAAGAGGATCGAGGGCCTTAGAAACCCCTTGGCCCACGCCAGTTCCTACGCGATGAAATGGGACGACGTCGCGAGCCTCAGAAAGACAGTGAAGATCCTGGTGGAGTTGCGCCGACACATCAAGATGGCCGTCCGAACGTGTGCCGTGTAGGCGATGGTTACGTCCGCCCACGTCCACCAACTACCGCGACGTGATCCTCCCCACGATACCTGCTTGGCCACCCCGACGCGGTTCTGGAGCCAATCCCGCATGGGACTTGGACTAACGCCGTGCCGCAGGCCGGGTCTGGAAGGTTGACGGCACCTCCCATCTCCGTGCCCTACGGCGCCTGCCATCTCCCGCGGCGCAGCAGTTCCCCACTGCCCGCCCCGGCGAGAACCTCTCCGTCTTCGTAGACGACCTCGCCTCGGCGGAGCGTCATCACGGGCCAGCCTGTGACCTCCCACCCGGAATAGACCGAGAAGCCGGTGCCGGAGAACATGTCCTCGTCGCGGATGGTGCGCGTCTCGTCCGGATCCCAGAGGACGATGTCGGCGTCCGAGCCCACCGCGACCGTGCCCTTGCGGGGATAGAGTCCGAAGAGCTTGGCGGCGTTGGTCGAGGTCACCGCCACGAAGCGCTCCTCGGAGATGCGCCCCTGGACGACGCCCTCGGAATAGAGCATCGGCCGCACCACCTGGAGGTTGTTCAGGCCGGCCCGGTGCCGGGAGATGGTTTGCGACGGGTCCATCTTCTCGTCGCGCCGATAGGCGACGTGGTCGGTGCCGAGCACATGCACCGATCCGCTCGCGATTCCGGCCCACAGGGCGTCCTGGTCGCGCTGTTCGCGAAGCGGCGGCTGCCCCACATACAGCCCGCGGTCGGGTCCCTCGAAGCGCTGCCGGGTGAAGTGGAGGTAGATGGGGCGGGTCTCGACAAAGACGCTGAGCCCCCGCTCCCGGGCATCCTGCAGCACGCGTAGTGCCCCTTCCGAGGAGACGTGGACCGCATAGATGGGTGCCCCCGTGGCTTCGGCCATGGCGACCGCCCGCTGGGTGGCGACCACCTCGCCGACCACGGGCCGGCTGTCCGGGAAGTACTCGAGCGAGGTGCGTCCCGCGGCGGTGAGCTCGGCGACTGCGCGGGCGAGGATGGGTCCGTCCTCGCAGTGCACCATGGTCAGGACGCCGGCACGCCCCGCCGCGTCCATGGTCGCCATGTAGTCCGGCACCTCGGCGTCGAACGCGGCGCGCACCATGAAGATCTTGGTGCTGGTCTGGCCGGTCTCGGCGGCCAGGGTGGTCATCTGGCCTTCCTGGGTTTCGGGGTCGTTGATGCCCGCGTGCAGGATGACGTCCGCGATCGACTGCTCGCGGATGAGCGCCGCCTCGCGCTCGATGGCCTGGGCGAGCGTCCGTCCCCCGGCCGGGAAAGCGAAGTTCGAGATGGTGGTGATGCCCCCCGCCAGCGCCGCCTGCGACCCGGTGCGGTAGTCGTCCCGGCGGCTGCCCCCCAGGTGGACGTGCGGATCCACTCCGCCCGGCATGACCAGGAGCCCGGTGGCGTCAATGGTGCGCGCGCCGGCCCCCGCGGCCAGCCCGGTCCCGATCTCCACTATGGTCCCGTCTCGCACCCGCACGTCGGCGGCGAATCGCCCCTCCGAGGTGACCACGGTGCCGCCGCTGATGAGGATCTCCTGGGCGGCCAGGGCCGGCGGGAGCGCTCCCGCCGCCAGAAGGCCGGCCGACAAGAGGGTAAGGAGAGCCATTCTCGGCGAGAGGACGGCGCAAATGCGGGCGTGGCGGCTCAGCAGACGGGTCATGGCGTCCTCCGGGGCGGCGGGTCGGCGTTGAAGGACACGATAGCCCGCGTGGGACGCGAAGAGCCAGACTGTGCCAACGCTTTGCACGGGAGCCGGCCGCGCGACCGCCAGACGGAGCCGGCCGCGAGCCATACCGACGACGCCGGCCTGACGGTTATCCCGGAACGATCTCCCCGACCCCTGCGAACACGGCTCGCGGCGCATACCCGGCAAACGTCTCCGCGGCCGTCGTCCCGGTCAGAACCGCGACGAACCCCATGTCCGCGTCCCGCGCTGCCTTCGCGTCCACCTCCGAATCGCCCACGAAGACGCAGTCACCGGTCGCGAGGCCCAACGCGCCCGCCGCTCGCAACAGCCCATCCGGGGCCGGCTTGGGCCGGGGCACGTCGTCGCTGCCCACGACCACATCCACAAACCCGAGCAGCTCGTCCCGCTCCAGAGCCTCCTCCACCCGGTGCCGGTACTTGGTCGATACCACGCCGAGGCGGTATCCCGCGCCGTGAAGCGTCCTGAGCACGCGTCCCGCGCCGGGCAGAAAGACGGTGCTGGCGACCATGACCTCGTCGGCCTTCCTCGTGAAGTGCCGGAGGAACTCCGGTCCCCGGGGTTTCCATTCCTCGCCCGCGAGGATACCGAGCACCGTGATGAGGTCGAGGCCGATGGTCCGGCGGATAGCATCCTCCGGGGCAGGGGGAAGCCCAAGGCAGGAAAGCGCGTGATTCATGCAGACCACGACGCCCGTGGAGGAATCCGCGAGCGTGAAATCGAAGTCGAAGAGCACGGCGCGGGCCTGGACGATCTCCGGGTGCAACGATCCTGCCCGCTGCGCGTGAGCGTCAGGTCTTCCCATGGGACTCGGCTGCAAGGGGCTGGGGCGGCAGACTGGAAGCGACGAGGACGGAAGATAACGCCGATCGGCCGGGGTGGTTGCCGGCAGGAGCCCCGATAGCGACAGAGCCTCCCCTTAGAACGGTGCCAGCGCGCGCAGGTGCCATTTCCATCCGGGCTGATGTGCAGAGTCGCCACCGCCGCCCGGCCTTCCGGGAACCGGGACGCCCTGCTCGTGCCACGCCGACACGGGACGGGCCAGATCCGCGCGCAGAAAACCGTTCAGCAGAGAGACGCCGATCCCGAACGACTGCAGGCTGCTGCCATCCACCGACGCCCAGTCGTGGAAGGCTGACACGGCGGCCAGGCTGACCCTGCGCTGGAACTCGACCCGGCTTCTCCACACCCCACGCCCGCGCAGCACGACACGCGGATAACCCCGCAGCCATTCACCCGAACCCCCGAGACGCCAGATTTCCTCAGGCGCCGGGTCTCCCCGGATGTGAGCGCCACCGGCTTCCAGCGCCGTCGCCCAGCCGGTGGACAGGGGGATGACCAGCCTGCCTGTGACCGACAGGCTGACGCTGGGAAAGTCGCCGATCAGTCCCTGCAGCGAGACGTCGGCGCCGCCGTTTACCCTGCTCCCGGTAAAGCCACCCCACCACGGCCTCAGATAGACATCGGCTCCCGTGCGCCGTCGCGTTTCGCCGTACAACGTCGTGGTCTTCTCGGAAAAGACGCGCAGCGATGTCCACAGGCGCTCGCCGCTCCGAGGCAGAAGCTGAACGGCCGCTCCCTGCGCCAGGTAGTACCACGAGGAATCGGCGGCCAATTCGAGGCGTTCCGGGCGCCTCCCGGCCACCCTGCCGCCGGTTGCGCGGAGGGTGCGGTACAGCGAGAAGCGTGTTCGAGGACCGGTTCTGCCGTGCTCGACGGAAAAGTCGACGCTGGGCTCGGTCCGCCGCATCGCCGTGCGTACGGTCAGCGCGCTCCGTCCCCATGAGTGGTCACGGAGGAGACGGGTGCCCGCCGAGAGGCCTTCCACGGGATTGTATCGGAGGAGAGCCGGGGACAGTATCGGCGGGTCGAAGGACCACGGGCCGGCTCCACGGTCGACCTCCGCGCCTGCCGGATCTCCGGGGAAGCGGGCCAAGCCAATGGGATCGAGGATATTCTCCGCCTCTTCGAGCTCGCCCGCGTAGATTCCGCTCTCCCGTTCCTCCCAGATCGACGGCGGGAGCCGGTCGGAGGCTGCGAGCGCGCGCCAGTCTCGCGGCACGATCACTACCGTGCCGGAGTCGGGTTCGGAGTCGTCCTTGATGTCGACCGTGTCTCCAGGCTCGCGCCAGGACCGAACCAGCTCTTCTGTCGTCACCGTCGTGGCCGGGTCCCCGTCGGCGGTCGAGATCTCTTCTATCTCGAAATCCCAGTCGTGGCGCGCCTGCGCCGTGACCAGAGTCTCCGAATGCTCGGCGTCCATCTCGTCTCCGCCGACGCCGTAGGCCGCGAAGCTGGCTCTGCGGGGGAGCCAGTAGCGGGAATTCCAGAGGGTGTAGTCGACGACCACTGCCGGCATGCCGAGTTCCAGCCGGGGAACCAGGGCGGCGTACCCGTAAGCCAGGGCGCGCTCGAGCAGAGAAGGAGGCGGTGGTGACTGCGCCTCGAAGTCGCCCAGCGGATTGCCTTCGACCACCAATCCAATGCCCCCTTCCCAGTCACTTCCAAAGCGCAAGCTTGCCTCCGATTCGATGGCCTTGGCGGGACGATAGATCGTGCGCACCACGCCGAAGGTATCCGGGTCGATCCAGAGGACCGCAAAGACCAGCCCGAGGTCGAGGAAGCGCGGGCTGGCAGTGACGCTCACCGCCTGGATCGACTCACCGCCCTCGAGGAGGACGGAAATGGTGTCTCCGGAACGGAACCGGTAGAAGCGATCGGCGTCGTCATCCAGAGGAGTCACCGACGGGACAAACCAGGACTCCCTGTAGTTGGAGCCGAACATCGAGAGCACGAAGAGACTGAAAGGATCGCGAAGCGGGTCACTGGCGAAGCGTGCCCCCGTCCCCTCGGGACGAGGGGGTTTGAAGCGCTGCCCGCCGACCTCCAACCGGGCCCCCAGCACCCGCAGGACCGTCGGTCCATCCTTCGACCAGCGGACGCGGGTCGCCGATTCCAGCCGGACGATGGGCCGGTCGCGGACGAACACCGCCGCTTCGACGGACGAGCGCTCGCTGACCACCGCCGTGTAGGCCTCGATGTCCGACAGAGCGGAGTCGCGCGCCCCCCGCGCGCCCTCCATCAGGTACCGGGCGGTCTCGTCCAGATAGACGCGCGAAGCGGTCGGACCATTTCCCCGTCCGGCATCCGGTCGCTGTGCCGCCGCCGGCGAGGCGACACCTGCGGCCAACAGGCAGGCTGTAACCAGGGTACGCTCAGCCACGATCGTTCGACCTGCCATGGTTGCCTGGGGCATGTGGGGAAGTAGGTTCTCAACATATGGACGTTGATGGGAATGTGCGGGTTGCCGCGGTATCTGCGCGCACAAGGAGGCCAAAGCGATGAAACATTTGACATGGATGGTCGCAGTCGCGGCCCTGGGACTCATCGCGTGGCGCGGATCGGGGATGGGCGCCGGGGAGGAAGCCGCGTCGGCCGAAGATGGGAGCGTCTTCGCCACTATCGCCCCCTTCAACAGCTACGGCCACGTCCACGACGCCGACAACGTCGAGGCCATGCGGCCGCGCGTCATGGGCACGCACGGGGTGATCTCCTCAGGGCACTACCTGGCCACGCAGGCCGGCTACGATGTGCTCAGGGCCGGAGGCAACGCCTTCGACGCCGGGGTGACGGCGGGAATGGCCCTCAAGGCGCTCAAGATGGACTATGCGGGATGGACCGGGGTCGCGCCGCTCATCCTCTATAGCGCAGCGGAGGACCGCGTGATCACCCGGGTCGGGGCAGGGACCTCGCCCGCGCTCGCCACCCTCGACTACTTCCTCGAACACGGCAAGTCGCCCATCAACAACGCGCTGATTCCGGCGGACGTCGATGTCTGGCTCGCCGCGCTCGACCGCTTCGGCACCCTCAGCTTCAGCGAGGCCGCGCAGCCGACGCTGCGCATCGCGGAGGAGGGATATCATCTCTACAAGATGCAGAAGTGGATGATCGAGGATCAGATGGAGGGGATCCTCGCCTTCCCCTACAACCGCGATTTCTGGTTCCAGAAAGGAGTCGGGGAGCAACGTCTCGGCGACCTGATGGTCAACGCGGACCTGGGACGGCTCATCCGCTACATGATGGAGGCGGAGCGGCGGGCGCTGGCCGCGGGCGGAAGCCGTTCCGATGGAATCCGTGCCGCGCGCGACGCCTTCTACAAGGGAGATCCGGCGCGCGACGTGGACCGATTCTTCCGCGAGCACGGCGGAATCGTGCGCTACGAGGACTTGGCCAACTACGAGAGCCGCTGGGAGGAGCCCCTGGGCACGAGCTTCCAGGGCTACGATGTCTACACGGGCGACGGATGGAGCCAGGGACCGCGCATCGTCCTGATGCTCAACATGCTCGAGAACTACGACCTGCGGGCGCTCGGCTACAACACGCCGGAGTACATCCACCTCCTCTCCCAGGTCATCGACCTGGCGATGGCGGATACCCACAAGTACGTGGGCGATCCAGACTTCGCGCCCGCGCCGGAGGGATTGTACGGGAAGGCGTACGCGCGCGAGCGCATCGGGCTCGTCGACGAGAAGAGCGCGTTTCAGGACATGCCGCCGTGGGGCGACCCGGCGGCGATGGCGGCGGTGGCCGACGGCGCCCCGACGAGCTTCGTGATGGCGAGCGGGGAAGGAGAGGGGTCGGACGGCTCCATCGACACTTCGTCGCTCAGCGTCATGGATGGCGAGGGCAACCTCTTCTCCCTCACCGAGAGCGATGGCCACACCTTCACGCCCATGATCCCCGGATGGGGCTTCGGGCTCGGCAATCGCATGGGCCAGTTCAACCTGGACCCGGGGCTCGCGAATGTGATGGCGCCCGGCAAGCGCCCGCGCAACACCAACGCGCCGCTCCTGGTGATGAGGGACGGGCACCCGTTCATGGGGCTCTCCACCCCCGGCGGCGATCAGCAGCTGCAGTCGCTCCTGCAGGTCTTCCTGAACGTGGTGGTATGGGGGATGTCCCCCGAGCAGGCCGTGGACCAGCCGCGTTTCGGCAGCTACAACTTCCCGGGCAGCGGGAGCGAGGTGAACCGCAGCCCCGCGCTGCTCCGCATGGAGGACCGCATCCCGGCGGAGACCGCGGAAGCACTGCGGGCGATGGGGCACGACGTGCAGTCCTGGGGCCTGTGGAACTGGCGCGCGTGCGCGCCCACGGTGACCTGGCGCGATCCGGAGACTGGCTTGATGATCGCGGCCGGGGACGTGCGCCGGGAGACGGCGTCGCTCGGATTCTGAACGTGACCCCGCCCCTCGTGCGTATCCCTCGATCCCTTCACGCCTCCGCGGCTCTGCTCTTGATCGTGTTGTCGGCGTGCGCGGCGCCGAGCCCGGACACAGCAGGCTTCTCCGTGGTCGAGGCCGGCATCCCGGAGCTGCAGGCGGCGATGGAGCGGGGGGAGCTCAGCTCGCGCCAGCTGGTGACCGAGTACCTGGTCCGCATCGGGCTGTATGAAGACCGGCTAAACGCGGCAGTCTCCGTCAACCCGAACGCCCTGGCCGAGGCGGAGGCGCTGGACGCCGAGCGGGCGCGCGGCCAGGTGCGCGGGCCGCTGCACGGGATTCCGGTTGCGCTCAAGGACAACATCCACACGACCCACCTCCCCACCACCGGGGGTGCCCTCGCGTTCGAGGGGTACGTGCCGCCCTACGAGGCCACCCTGACCACGAACCTGCGGGAGGCCGGCGCGATCATCATCGCCAAGGCTGGCCTCACCGAGTTCGCCAACTGGATGGCGGGCCCGCCCAGGCCGATGCCGGGCAACTACAACGCCCTCACGGGGTTCGCCTACAACCCGTACGATCCCCGCCGCGATCCGCGCCCGGCCACCAGCGACGGGCGCCCCGCGCTCAGCACGGGCGGTTCCAGCTCGGGGGTCGGCACCGCCGCGAGCTTCTGGGCCGGCAACGTCGGCACCGACACCGGGGGCTCGGTGATCAGCCCGTCCAACGCCAACATGCTGGTGGGGATCCGGCCGACGCTGGGGCGCATCAGCCGCTGGGGCATCGCCCCGGTCACCCTCGACCACGACATGGCCGGCCCCATGACCCGCACGGTGGCCGACGCGGCGATCATGCTCGGAGGGATGGAAAGCGCGGCCCCCGACCCCAACGACCCGGCCACCGCCATCTGCGAGCCGCCGCCGGACCGCGACTACACCCGGTTCCTGAACCCCGACGGCCTCGAAGGCGCCCGCATCGGCATCCCGCGCGCCTTCTACTACGACCCTGTGCGCCTGAATGGGGAGGAGAACGCCAGAGGCGGACTCACCGAGGCGCAAGCGGCCCTCATGGCGGAGGCGATCGCGGTGCTCGAAGCTCAGGGCGCCGTCGTCGTGGATCCCGCCGACGTCCCCAGCTACACCCACCCCGACCCGGACTCGAACTTCGCCGCCTGGGGTTTCTGCGCGGGCGCCCACCAGGCGAAGGGCTCCGACCAGAACTGCTCGGTGAACTTCAAGTACGGCGCGAAGCGCGACTTCAACGCCTGGTTGGAGAGCCTGGGCCCGGACGCGCCCGTGACGACGCTGACCGAGCTGCGCCAGTGGAACTTGGACCACGCGGACGCCGGCGCCGCAAGGTACGGCCAGTCGCGCTTCGACATTTCCGACGAGATGGACGTCGAGGCCGACCGCGCCCGCAACGAAGCCGACATGGCGCGCGACGAGCTGCTCAGCCGCACCCGCGGCATCGACGCCGTGCTCGCCGAGCACGATCTGGACGCGATCTTCACGCCGGGCAGTCGTGGCGCCGGCCTTGCCGCCCGCTCCGGCACCCCGATCGTGGTGGTGCCCTTCGGTTTCGTGCCCAACGAGCCCGCGACGGCCTTCCCGGAAGGGTTCGATGCCCGTCCCGCACCCTTCGGCGTGGGGTTCACCGGGGCCAACTGCAGCGAGCCCCGACTGATCGCGCTGGCGTACGCCTTCGAGCAGGCCACGCGCCGCCGGGTGCCGCCTCCAGGGTTTCCCTGAGCGGGATCCGTTCCCAGTGGCACCAAAGTCTCCCTCCGTTTATACCCTCCAAGCGCTGTTGCATTTCGAGAAAGGCAACAATTTGTTGCCTTTTGGGATTGGCAACACTCCACAGAGGGTCTGGTGGAGGAAGACCCAGCGCATCCTGACCGCTTTCGGGGCACGCGGCCATCCCCCACATTGCCCTTTCAACCCTCCTGACCGTTCCTGCGTGCTTCCACGATCGGAGATGAGACGATGAAGAAGCTGCTCCTGCTCGCCCTGTCCCTCACCTTCGCGATGCCCGTCCTCGCCCAGAACCACGCGCCCAATCCCTACCGCGCGGTGCCGGACGTCTGGGGCGAGTTGCCCGAGGACCGCACCTGGGGCTCGACCAGCGCCGTCTATCCCGCCGCCGACGGCAACATCTGGGTGGCCGAGCGCTGCGGCGAGAACACCTGCGTGGGCCACGACGACCTCGATCCCGTCCTGCTCTTCGACGTAGACGGCAATCTGCTGCGCAGCTTCGGCGCGGGGATGTTCGAGTGGCCGCACGGCATTCACGTCGACCCCGATGGCAACCTCTGGGTCACCGACGCGCGCGGGGGCGAACGGCGCGGCCACCAGGTGCACAAGTTCACCCCCGTGGGCGAGCTCATGATGAGCCTGGGTCAGGCCGGTGTGGCCGGCGACGGACCCGACACCTTCGACCAGCCGTCCGACGTCCTGGTGGCTCCCAACGGCGACATCTTCGTAGCCGATGGCCACGGCACCGGCGGCAACAACCGCATCGTCAAGTTCAACAGCGCGGGCGACTTCATCATGGAGTGGGGCAGCACCGGGGCCGAGAACGGCGAGTTCCGCGATCCCCACGCGCTGGCGATGGATTCCCGGGGCCGGCTCTTCGTCGGCGACCGCAAGAACAACCGCCTGCAGATCTTCGACCAGGACGGCAACCACCTGGACACCTGGACCCAGTTCGGCCGGCCCAGCGGGCTGTTCATCGACGCCAACGACGTGCTCTATTCGGCCGATTCCGAGTCCTCCACCGGCGGCGGCATACCCAACGCCGGCTGGGTGCGCGGCATCCGCATCGGCAGCGTGGTAGACGGGCTGGTCACCTCCTTCATCCCGGATCCCGACTGGCACGTGTATGTGCGGGGCACCACCGGGGCCGAAGGGGTGGCGGCGGACGCCTTCGGCAACGTATACGGGGCGGAGGTGGGACCGCGCATGCTGCGCAAGTACATGCGGGTGCGGTAGCTGCGATGAAACGAGTCGCGTGCCAGATCGTGGCAACCCTGCTCGCCGTCCCGGCCGTGGCGCAGGACCAGTCGTTGACGGTGGACATGATCGAGGTCTACCGCGCAGGCGGCGCGGACGCGCGGGAGGAGTGGGCCTTCTTCGGGCCTGCCCTGCGCGCGAGCTTCGATGGAGCCGGCAACTTGGTCGTGTTGGATGTTCTGGACAATCGCGTCGTTGTCATCGGGCCCGATGGCCAACTTGTGCGTTCCGTCGGCCGCAAGGGCGAGGGACCGGGCGAGTTCCAGCAAATCAAGGCCCTCGCGGTGTGGCGCGACGGCCGCATCGCGGTACCCGACCAGCGCCATGCCGCGATCCAGGTGTTCAGCCCGGACGGCGAACTTGAGCGGTTCGTCAGGATGGATGAGGAGGAGAAGCCTCTATCCAGCTCCCTCGGTCACGAAGAGATCCGGGCCGATCAGTCGGGCGAGAGGCTCGTCGCTCAAGGGGTCGCCGGCGTGCTGGTCGAAATGATGAACCGCATGAATCGGCTTGTGGGGTATCAGGAAGACGAGGCTTCGCCGGGGGTCAACGACCGCGCGCTCGAGACACTGGACTTCTCCGGCGACATGGTGGCATCAAGGCCCATCCTGCAGGGATGGAGAGCCCCTCGCCTGGAACCCGGGCTGTCGTCCGCCGATGCAGAGGATTGGGGGAAGGTGGTCGCGTCGATGGAAGACCGGTACTTCGAGCCGGGGTTTCACTGGGATGTGCTGCCCGACGGCACCATCGCCTACTCCGACTCCACGGCGTACGCCATCAAGCTCGCCTCTCCCGATGGATCGGTGACCGACGTGCTGAGACGGCCGCTCTCGCCGGAACCGGTTTCCGCGCGCGTGCGGCGAGCAACGATCGCCTACCACCTCGAGCGCCTCGAGCAGTGGCTGGAGAGGCCTCCCTCGACAGATCTTCCTTTCATGGCGCCGGATCCGGAGGCGCGCCGGCAGAGGATTCGCGAGCGGGGGTTCTACCGCGAAATCCCCGTGGTGCGGGGACTGAAAGCCACCTGGGACGGCGGACTGTGGATCCAGCGCCGCGGCGAGGATCCATGGGACGACGACGGCCCGATCGATGTCTTCAACGCGAACCGCGAGTACATGGGCACACTGCCCGACGGCGCCCCGGGGATGCCGATGGCGTTCGGACCCGGCGGTCTCGTCGTCCATCTGGAACGTGATGAACTCGACGTGCCGACCCTCGTGGTGAGCCGGCTTACCTCCGCCACACCCCCACCCCGTTCTCGTACACGATCTCCGTCCCGAACGGCCGCGACAGCTCCGCCAGGTGCTCGATGATCCTGCGGCCCAGATCCTCGGGAGCGATGCGCGGCGTGCCCCGCTGTGACCTGGGCGCCTTCCAGCCCAGCTCGATCGGGTGGAAGACGATCTCCACCGCTTCGCTTCCCTCGAAGGTCACCACCGGCACCACGCTCTCGTACCACCGCGAGTCGGTCGGGAAGCCGGTGGTGGGGTTTCCGTCCTCGTCGACCCGGAAGCGGGTGTCGTAGATCTCCGAGGCGAGCCGGTCCAGCGGGAGGCCGTAGCGGTCGCGCTGGTCGGACGGCATGGGGTCGATGGTCTCGTTCTGGAAGATGAAGTCGCCCAGCGAGTAGAAGATGGGCCGGCCATTGTGGATCTCGACGCCGCAACTGGTGCGGCCCGTGAATGATGAAGGTGGCGGCCCCCTCATCGATCACCTGGCGCGCGAACTCGACCATCCAGTCGGGCGGCGTCATGAAGGCGTTGCCGGGCTCGTGCGAATGGCTGTTGGCCACGACGTAGTCGCCTTGGTCGGTGGCGTTGCGCACCTCGTGCAGCACCCGCTCTCGGTCGACGTCGTTCAGCGTGACGATCGAGCGGTCCTCGTCGCCGGGATACACCGTGATCCCGAATGCCCGCACGGACACTCCCTCGTCCTCGTCCACTTCGATTCCCTGCGCCCGCGCCACCTCCCGCAGGGCCTCCATGGTCGCGGGCGATCCCTCGTGGCGGGTGCTCAGCCGGAGGGCGTTGAGCCCCGGCCGGCCCTGCACGGTGGGCCCCGCCCGCCCGGCGCGCGACATGGGCGTGTGGGTCGACGCCATCCCGATCAGCGCGATGCGCCCCTTGGGCGTCTCCAGATACCCCGGCCGGCTGGCCCATCCCAGGTTCTCGCCCGCGCCCGCATGCACCAGCCCCCACTCGTCCATCAGCTTGCCGGTGAGCCGCATGCCCTCCACCCCGTAGTCGGTGGTGTGGTTGTTGGCCCGATTGAAGAGGTCGAACCCCATGTCGACCAGGTCCTTGAGCGTCTCGGGCGAGCCCACCTCGTAGTTGCCCCCGTTCTCGGCCGCGGGCCATCCGGTGAACTCCTGCAGCCGGAAGACCGACTGCTCCAGGTTCATGAAGGCGGCGTCCGCGCCCTGGATGACGTCGACCAGCTCCTGGAAGGCAGGGTCGCCGGGATGATCGAACTGCATCACCTGCCGGTTCATGATCACGTCGCCCGCCCCCGCCAGAGTCCAGCGGGTACCCTCGTCGATGGGCGAGCGGGTCTGGGCGTGGCCCGTCAGCGGGACCGTGAGCAACAGGGCGGCAGCGACGATCATCGCAACGGGGCGCCCGAACTCGAGTTCGGCGGAGATCACGCGCATCGGAGTCCTCCTGAAGAAGGCCGAATCAACGGAAGCGTGCATCCCAAACTACGTCGACAGCCTCGGCCACGCTCACGCGCGCGAAGTCCGGATGCAGCGGGTTGAGGATCACGTTCCAACCCCAGGGCTGCGCGACGAAGGAAGGTACCTTGAGCGCAACGGACCGGGCCGACTCCACCCAGGCCGCCCCGATCCGCTGCGACCTGGCTCCGCTCCGCCAGTCCGGATGTTCCGCTTCGCCAACCGCCGGAACAACGCAGTCATCGGGAATCACGATGCGGGAAGCCCGCTGACCGGCGGGCAGATCCCCGGCCGGGACATGTGCGAGTTGCTCGAGCAGTGCTCCCTCGTACGCAAGCGAGGCATACACCATCCGAATGCCCCGCGGATTCCAGCGCCCGCCGGTGAGTCTCGCACCGACGCCGTCCAGCGCCGGATGGACCGCGGGATGGATCCTGTAAACGTCCAATCGTCAGGCGGGCAGGCCGAAGTGCAACGAGTACAGGATGTGCTCGACCTGCCGGGCTCCAACCGCGGACAAGGCGCGATCGATGGGGCGCGCCCTTCCCAGCATGGGATGCCGACACGTGAGCCATTGAGCAGCCCACTCCTCGCTTCCTCCCACGTATACAGCTAGCGCGATGATCGATGCCACGCGCAATACCGTCTCGCCCTCGTCCTCCTTGAGCTTTTCCCGACGCTGCAGAGTGGCCCGGGGAACGATGCCGTTCACGTAGTCCGAGGCACGGCGAACGCCAAAACGCTTGAGTTCGCCCTGAAGCTGTCTGACCGCTTCGGTCGGGAGCCCCTCGGCAACCGCCTTGCGAACTGCCTCCAGGCTGGAGCCCTCGCCGTAGACGGGGCTTGTTTCGCGAACCATGCGTCCGGCTAGCTCCCTGAGGCTGAAGGAGTCACCGCAGTGGTCTGTCGCAGTGGTCATTGGGGTTCCTCGACGTCCTCGTGTGCTGACGGATGCCGCTGCCACGTGAATAGTGCAAACGAACGACACTAACGTCCAAATAAACTAGTCAAGCGGATACTACGTGTCAACCCGCTCAGGATGGCGACGGTCACCAGTGTTGTCGCCCACACCGGGCTGATCTGGCCTGTCCTTGCGTGGCCGCAACGCCGGGAGGAATGTTGCCGGTACGACGGTTGCGCTCGATCACCAGCTCCATTCCCGGTGATGCGGCAACCCGATCTCCGACGGCTTTCCGCCGCGGCACATCAGGTACGAAGGAGCGAGAGGAACATGAGAAGCATCGCAGTCATCGGTTTGGTCGTGTTCATTGCCCTGCCTCTCCTGGCGTGCGCCGAAGCCGACGCCGGATCCGCAGCCTCCGCCGATGCCGCGACCGGAGCGGGGGTCCCCGACGGCCCGCCCCTCTACTACCTGCTCAGCGGCCCCGCCAAGCGATACTGCTCGGGGATCTGGGTGTCGGAGCGCGACCGCACGGAAGCCCTCTACGGCAGCGTGCTGCACACCGACGGACAGGTACGCGACTACGAGAGCGGGAGCCTGGTCTTCGACGTTGACGAGGACAAGCGCATCGTCACCGTCTCGCAGGACGGGGTGTCGGCCCGCGCGCGGCACTTCGGCGACCAGGGCTGCGTGATCCTCCCGAACGACACCGACGGCGTGTACTTCACGCCACGCGAAGTCGTGAGCGCGCTCCCCGACGCCGAGACCACCCCCTGGCCCATGGGCGACATGCTCCCGGACGAGCCCCTGCCGGACTACGTGGACGCGGAGCTGCTCGACCAGGCCGTCGAGACCTTCTTCACCGAGGGCGACAACCGAGCGGCGTTCATGGTCGTCCACCGCGGCCGCGTCTTGGCCGAGGACTACGGCCCGGGCATCAACATGCACACGCAGCTTGAGAGCTGGTCGATGGCCAAGAGCATGACCGCCACCTTGATCGGCCGCCTCATCCAGATGGGTCACCTGGAGATCTGGCAGCCCGCGCCCGTGCCCGAGTGGCAGAATTCCCCGGGCGACCCGCGCGCCGAGATCCGCATCGCCGACCTGCTGCGCATGTCGAGCGGCCTCCGCTTCAGCAACAGCGGCGCCACCCCCGAGCAGATGGCCAAGTCGTTCATCCCCGGGCAGGTGGACCACCGCATGGGCTACGTGGCCCCCATCGATGCCTTCCAGTTCTCGTTCAGCCGCGAGGCCGAGTTCCCGCCCAACACGGTTGGCCGCTACCGCAACTCCGACCCCTGGACGCTGGGCTACATCGTCCAGCGCACGGTCGAGAACGAGCTGGGCGAGGAGTACCTGAGCTGGCCCCAGCGCGCGCTCTTCGACAAGATCGGCATCCGCCGCTTCATCATGGAGACGGACCCCTACGGCAACTTCCTGCTCACCGGATACAACTACGGCACCGCGCGCAACTGGGCGCGGTTCGGGATGCTCTATCTGAATCGCGGCATGTGGAACGGCGAGCGGCTGCTCACCGAGGAGTTCGTGGACTTCGTGCGGTCACCCGCGCCGGCCTGGCCCGAGCCCTACTACGGCGGCCTTTTCTGGCTGAACACCGCGGATGAGGAGGGCAGGGGAGGGCGTATTCCGCAGATACCGCCGGACGCCTACAACCCGTCCGGCGCCGGTCATCAGCGGACCTACATCATTCCCTCCCAGGATCTGGTGATCGTGGTGCAGAGCCACCGTTCCGCGGCTGCCCACGCCCCCGACCGCACCGACCGCGAGTACGAGGCGCTCGGTATGGTGGTGAAGGCCGTGGATCCGGAATGGAGCTGGTAGCGAGGCGGAGTGAACCAGGGTGACGCAGGCCTTCGGGGGAAGGGCTGAGTTGGAAACTGCGCGTGACCGTCTGACCCTTGCCGAGCCGGAGGGGCCCATGAATCGCCCGACCGTGATGTACCTGTGGGTAGTCCTGCTGCCCTGTGTTGCCGCCTGTGCAGGTGGAATCGATGCCCCGCCCCTCGTCGTCCAGCGCGACAGCGCCGGCATCGAGATCGTCGAGGCCATGCGGCCGCTCTGGGGTGACTCGAGCCTTTGGCACATCGATCCGGATCCAGTCGTGGACCTCACGCTCACGGGCAGCGGTCCGGCTCACGAGTTCTTTCGGTCCGGTAGCATGAAGCAGCGGCCGGACGGCTCTCTCATGATTGCCGATCGGAGCTCGCTGGAGGTACGGCTGTTTTCCGCCGACGGTGAGTTCCGGGGCTCCTTCGGCGGGAGCGGAGAAGGTCCGGGCGAATTCAGGAGCCTGTACGTGATAGAGAATGCCGGAGACACTCTGTTGGCCATGGATTCCGATGGACGGGTCACTGTCGTCGCTCCGGATCTGACCGTGGTCAGGACCTTCAACATCCCTCCCTTGACGCTCGACCTGCACTATTTGGACTCCGGAGCGATCCTGCCGGAGCTGCGGGCGCTGGTATTGCCACCGGCTGGCGTTGCCGGACGGATTCGGCCTCCGGTGCCCCTGATCACCTACGATCTGGAAGGAGAGCGGATCGACAGCATCGGCGAGATGCAGGGCCCCGAGCTTTACATATCCGGCGGGTCGGTCGGCGTGTTCTTCGGCAAGTCATCCCACATCGCGACCATGGGACGGCGAATCTTCAGTGGCGCCAACGACTTGATGCAGGTGCAGGAACGGGACACGTCCGGGAATCTCGTGCGCATCCTGCGGGTGCCCGGCTATCCGCTGGACCTGAGCGCCGCCCAGATCGCCGCAGAGCGGGGTTTTCTTCTTGATCGACTTTCGCCCGGCTCCCCCTTCCGGCAGGGGTTCGAAGACGCGCCCGCGTCGGACACACGCCCCGCCTACGACGACATCCTGGTCGATCCCTCGGGGGCGGTCTGGCTCGAGCTCTTCCGTGGGCAGAGCGAGCAGGATCAGCCCCAGGAATGGCTGGTGCTGGATACCGACGGGACCTGGCTCGGGACCGTGGAGATCCCGGACCGATTCACCGTGTCGGATATCACCATGGACGCCGTGCTCGGTATCTGGAGGGACGAACTGGATGTCCAACATCCGCAGGTGCTGCGGCTGAGGCGGAATTGAAGTGGCCCGACAGACACGTAGATTGGATGTCCGACGTCCATGGACGCGAAGGACAATGACGACACATCCGGCTGACATACTGCCCTGCGCCGCCGTTCTCCTGCTATACGCGTTGCCTTCGTTCGCCGCCGGTCAGGACCCCAGCCCGCCCCTTGTTGTCCAGCGCGACAGCGCCGGCGTCGAGATCATCGAAGCGACGCGGCCTCTCTGGGGCAACGCCAGCCTCTGGAGCATCGATCCGGAGCCCCTCGTCGACCTCACGCTCTCCGGCGGCGGCACGCCCCACGAGTTCTTCCGCGTCCGAGGCGTGAAGCAGCGGCCGGACGGCTCTATCGTGGTTGGCGATGGCGGCTCCCGGGAGGTGCGGCTGTACTCCGCAACCGGCGACTTCCTGGGGTCCTTCGGTGGTCGGGGAGACGGTCCCGGCGAATTCAGAGGCCTGCAGGCGATCGACCATGCGGGCGACACGCTGCTCGCACTGGGCAGGGGACGCGTCACGGTGGCCGCTCCCGACCTCGCAGTGGTTCGCACCTTCACTCTCGCTCCGTTCACGAACAACCTGCATTACCTGGGCAGCGGCGCAATCCTGACGGAGAGCTATTCGCCGGGGCCGCAGGGGAATGTCCCCAACGAAGTGAATCGGCATGCGGAGCCTCTGATTCTATTCGATCTGGATGGGGTTCGGATCGACAGCATCGGCGAGACGCGCGGCACCGAGAGCTATGCATACGTCCGGGACGGAATGGTCGCGGGGGCCCCGCCCCTCTTCGGCAAGACATCCCACATCGCCGTGCTCGGACAGCGCATCTTTCGGGGTTCGGCCATAACCATGCAGGTGGAAGAGCTGGATATGACCGGGAGTCTTGTGCGCATCATTCGCATTCCCGGCTATCCCCTGGACCTGCGCGATGCCCAGGTGGCTGCTGAGCGTGATGCCCGTCTCGGGGGATTTCGGCCCGGATCGACATCGGTTTTCCGGAGGTTGGCCGAAGACCTGCCTGACGCGAGGACCCGACCCGCCTACGCCGAAATCCTTGTCGATCCCTCGGGGGCCATCTGGCTCGAGCTCTTCCGGGGAGAGAGCGAGCAGGACCAGCCTCGGGAGTGGGTGGTCCTGGACGCAGACGGGACCTGGCTGGGGATCGTCGAGGTTCCGCGGCGCTTCACGGTCATGGAAGTCACGATGGACACCGTGCTCGGCGTCCGCGAGGATGAGCTGGATGTCGAGCACCTGCAGGTGCTGCGGCTGACGCGTAACTGACAACCCGAAGATCAATGGAAGGCCAAATGACAATGCCGACACATTCGACCGCCGGCCTTTGGGGTGTTGCCGTACTGCTCCTGTGCGGCCTGGCCTCCTGCGTGACCCAGGATTCCGGCTCGCCCCTTGTCGTCCAGCGGGACAGCGCGGGAATCGAGATCGTCGAGGCGACGCGGCCGCTCTGGGGCGATTCCAGCCGGTGGAGCATCGGTCCTGACCCGCTCGTCGACCTCACTCTGTCCGGCAGCGGCCCGGCCCACGAGTTCTTCCGGGTCCGCGGCCTGAAACAGCGCCCGGACGGCTCCCTGGTGCTCGCCGATCGAGCCTCGCAGGAGCTCCGCTTCTACTCCGCCGACGGGGAGTTTCTTGGCGCGATGGGTGGTCCGGGGGAGGGCCCGGGGGAGTTCAGCAACCTTCAGCGGGTGAAACTCGTAGCCGACACGGTGTTTGTGCTCGACTACGACGGACGAGTCACCGTGGTGGGTCCGGATATGGAGTTGGTCCGGGTCTTCGCGCTGCCCTTCAATGTTGACGACATTCATTACTTGGGGGATGGCACACTGCTCGGCGAGTCCACCGTGTGGACCGGATTGGAGGAAGTTGCCAACCAACTGATTCGTCCGCCCACGGCGCTGGTCCGGTTCGACCTGGACGGTGCCTGGATCGACAGTATCGGCGTGCGGCCGGGACGTGAGTCCTATTCGTTCTCGTATGAGGACAACGCCGGAACCGGACCGGCGCTGTTCGCCAAGGAAGCGCAGATGGCCGCGCAAGGATCGCGCGTCTTCTACGGTCCGTCAGACGTCATGCAGGTTGAAGAACTGAGCCCTGCAGGGGACATCGCCCGCATCCTGCGCATCCCCGACTATCCCCTGGGTTTGACCGACGGTCAGGTTGCAGCGGAACGGGCTTCCCGTCTCGATGTCGATCTTCCTCCCGGCATGACGCTTCCCCCTTGGCTCCGGAGGACGGTCGAGGCGTTGCCCGCGCCTGTCACCCGGCCGGCATACGCCAACATGCTTGTCGATCCTTCAGGCGCGGTCTGGCTCGAACTCTATCGAGGCGGAAGCGAACAGGACCGGCCGCAGGAATGGCTCATTCTGGATGCCGATGGCACCTGGCTGGGGACCGTTCAAAATCCGGATCGCTTCAGCGTTACCGACATCACGATGGAGGCGGTGCTCGGCGTCTGGCGCGACGAACTGGATGTCGAACATCCGCAGGTCCTGCGGCTGACGCGAGACGGAGCCTGAGCTTCCGACCGGCCACAGACGGCATCGCCCGCAGGGCCAGGATCAGGCGGGCTCGTTCTTCGTCTCCTCCGTCTTGCATCGCCCGCGGCGCGGCGGCATCCTGAGGATGCGAACCCACCGTAATCATCTCGGCCGGGGTGTTTTGTGTCGCCAGGAATGAGGCCTCTGCTGTTGCCGGTGGCTGTTGTGGCGTTGGCCATCACCGCCGCGGCGGCGCCCTGTCCGATTGCTGGCCAGCAGATGGAGGCAACCGGCGGGCCGACCTACACCCATGAGCAGGCCGTGGCGGGGGAGGCCGTGTACCGCGAGGCCTGCGCGGACTGCCACCTCGCCAATCTCCGCGGTGACTTCGAGGCCCCGGAACTCGCCGGCCGGAGCTTTCTCCGGGCGTGGGGGAACGAGCCGATCGGCGAGCTGCTCGAGAACATCCGGTCGACCATGCCGGAGGATGCCCCGGAATCCCTGAGCGATGCGGAGTACGCGGCGGTCGTTGCGTACATCATTCGGGAAAACGGGGGAACCCTGGGAGGGGTGTCGCTTGCGGGCGCGCCGGTCGCCGGGGCAGCGCTGCTGCAGCCGGGGCAAGACCCGCCCGGCGCGGAGGCCGACGCGGACCAGGCGTCCGGCGATGCGTCCGGGTCCCAACAAGACACCTCCGCGCCCGCCGTCGTCCCTCCCGTCCCCGGCCGTCCCGGCACCGGCCACTCGCCGCACGCGCTGACCGGACCGCCACCGGGCGGGGTCGGCGACGTCAGCGAAACCCCGACCGGCGTGACGCGCACCTGGCGCCCTGCCCGGCCGACCCCCGCCTCCGACGCCGACCTGGCCGACCCCCCCGCGGCCGACTGGCTGCACTGGCGCGGCAATCCGGGCTCGTGGGGGTACAGCCCGCTCGACCAGATCGACGCCTCGAACGTCCACCGCCTGCAGCTCGCCTGGTCGTGGGGGATGGAGGACGGGCGCAGTCAGCAGGCGCCGCTGGTGCGCGACGGGGTCCTCTTCCTCAGCAATCCCGGCAACGTGGTGCAGGCGCTGGACGCGGCCGACGGCACCCCGCTATGGGAGTACCGCCGGCGCTTCGAGGGCGGCCCGCGCGGACAACTGCGCACCCTGGCCATATGGGAGGACATGGTCTTCGTAGCCACTGCCGACGCCCACATGGTCGCGCTCGACGCCGCCACCGGGTCCGTCCGCTGGGAGACCCGCATTGCCGATCCCGAGAAGGGCTACTCGAACAGCACCGGCCCCATCGTCGCCGACGGCAGGGTCATCAACGGCATCAACGGCTGCGGGCGCTTCCATGAGGAGAGCTGCTTCATCACCGCCCACGACGCCCGCACCGGCCGCGAACTCTGGCGCACCCACACCGTGGCGCGTCCGGGCGAGCCCGGCGGCGACACCTGGGGCGACCTCCCCTTCGGCCTGCGCGGCGGGGCCGACGTCTGGATGACGGGCAGCTGGGATCCGGAGGTCGGACTGGTCTACTTCGGCACCGCCCAGGCCAAGCCCTGGGTGGCCGCGAGCCGGGGCCTCACCACCGCCGACTCCACCGCCTACGCCAACTCCACCCTCGCGCTCCGCGTCGAGGACGGCACCATCGCCTGGTACTACATCCACGTCCCCGGAGAATCGCTGGACATGGACGAGGCGCTCGAGCGGGTGCTGCTGGACGTGAATGGCGAACCTACAGTCATCTCAATCGGCAAGCACGGCATCCTCTGGAAACTGGACCGGCGCGACGGGGCGTTCCTGGGACTTACCGAGACCGTATATCAGAATATATTGGATGTCGATTATGAGACGGGCGCCGTCAAATATAGAGATGATATTGCCAACGCCAAAGTCGGCGAGTGGCTCTCCGTATGTCCCTCCACCGCCGGCGGCCACAACTGGCCCGCGAGCGGATATCATCCGGAGTCCGGCCTCCTGGTCACTCCGCTGAGCCAGAGCTGCATGGAGATCGCGGGGCGGGAGACCGTGCTCGAGCCCGGCTCCGGGGGCAACCAGGGCGACCGTGCCTGGATGGAGATGCCCGGGACCGACGGCAACTTCGGCAAGCTGGCCGCCTACGACGTGGCGACCCTCGACGAGGTGTGGAGCATCGAGCAGCGCTCGCCCTTCCTGACCGCGGCGCTGACCACCGCGGGCGGCCTTGTCTTCGTCGGCGACTTCGACCGCTGGATCCGCGCCTACGACGTCCGCACCGGCGAGGTGCTGTGGCGGAGCCGCCTGGGCACCTCGGTGATGGGCTATCCGATTTCCTATGAGGTCGACGGCGTGCAGTATGTCGCGGTGGCGACGGCGCGCGGGGGAGGCAGCCCGTGGCGCATCCCTACCTTCCTGACCCCGGAGCTGGTGAGTCCCGAGGGCCACAACGCGCTCTATGTCTTCAAGCTGAGCGAGCCCTGAGGATGGCCCTCATGGCTCCTCGTGCGCCCGGTTTGGGGCGATGGACGCAGGCTCGGGCACACGCCCTTGCCGTGGCCTCGGTGCTCGCGGTGTCCGTCTTCGCATCGTCGCCGCTCGAAGCTCAACTCCCGCGCGCGTCCCAGCAGCGGGTCGCAGAGCCCGGCGAGACCCAGTTCAACCTCGACTTCCTGCGCCCCTCGGGCGGGCCGGTGATCCCCATCTTCGAGGGCTGGTACCCGATGCCGGACGGCTCCTACGCCCTCTCCTTCGGCTACTTCAACGTGAACACCGAGGAGGTCCTGGAGATTCCGCAGGGCCCGGACAACGTCATCGAGCCCGCCATCTTCGATGGCATCCAGCCCACCCACTTTCTCCCGGTCCCCGAGGGCGACCGCCGCCACTGGGGGGTCTTCACGGTGAAGGTCCCGTCCGACTTCGGCGACGGCGACGTGGTCTGGAGCCTGCGCCACGATGGGCGCACGTATTCGGTTCCCGGACGCATCCGGAGCACACAGTACCAGATCAACGGATGGGTTTTTCCGGGACGGGAGAGTTCCTCGCCGGTGCTGCGGCTGGAGCGCGATGGTCCCGGAGGCCAGGGCCCGGCCGGGGTGACGGCGGCGGGGCCCGCGAATGTCATGGCGGGCGAAGCCGTGCGGCTGATCGCGTGGACCCATCGCGACGGCGTCTTTCCCGAGGACGAGAGGCCCATCCGCATCAAGTGGTTCAAGCACCGTGGGCCCGGCCGGGTCGCCTTCGGCGAGTCCGAGCTCGAGGTCTCTCATGAGGCGTGGAGCGCGGAGGGCGGGGCGGCGGTGACCACGGTCGCGACCTTCAGCGAGCCGGGCAGCTACGTCGTGCGCGTACTTGCGTACAACCGGGTGCCCGAGTTCGAATTCCAGTGTTGCTGGACCAACGGATATCTGCATGTGGAGGTAGGCCGATGAGCCGCCTGATGACACTTCCGCTGATCCTCGGGTTTGCCTGGGGCGCACCCACCGCTGCCCAGAATGCGGACGCGGGCCCCGCAGGCGTCGAGGTCGCCATGTCGACCGGCAACGACGCGCCCACCTGGTCGCGGGATGTCGCGCCCATCATCCAGCGCTCGTGCCAGCAGTGTCACCGGCCGGACGGCATCGGCCCCATGCCGCTCCTCACCTACGAGCAGACGGTTCCGTTCGCACCGCTCATCCGCTACCGCGTCGAACAGCGCATCATGCCGCCCTGGCACCTCGACAAGACGGTCGGCATCCAGGAGTACGAGAACGACATCTCGCTCAGCGACGAAGAGATCGCCACCATCGTGCAGTGGGCCGACGCGGGCGCGCCCGAGGGTGACGCTGCCGACATGCCGCCGCCCATCGAGTATCCGCCCGCGTACGAATGGGAGCTCGAGGCGGAGCTGGGCCCGCCCGACTTCGTGGTGCGCTCGGAGCCGTTCACGGTCGTCGCCAACGGCCAGGACCAGTGGTGGGACCACACCGTGGAGTTCGAGGGGCTCGCCGAGCGCCGCTGGATCCGGGCGGCGGAGTTCAAGCCCTCGTATCCGCTGGGCGTCAAGGTCGTGCACCACGGACACGTGCGCTTCGTGCAGGACGGCTACCGCATGGAGCTGGTCGGCATGGGCGTCGGCAAGCGCTGGGACAAGCTGCCCGACGGCGTGGGAAAGCTCCTGCTTCCCGGGCCGGCGCGGATCTCCTGGGGGCTCCACTATTTCCCGATCGGCACCCCGGTTCCGGACGACGTGGTCGAGGCCGGCGTCTGGCTTTACCCGCCAGGCTACGAGCCGGAGCTGTCATCCGCGGGTGAACAGCGCCACCTCATCGATGGCACATTCAGGACGGGCCCGCGCGCCCGCGACCTGATCATCCCGCCGCACGGCTACCTGACCCTGGAACACGCCTACGTGCTCGACCAGCCGGCACTCTTGCAGAGTTTCCGGCCCCACATGCACATGCGCGGCACCGCGATGTCGATGGAGGCCATCTATCCCGATGGTCGCCGCGAGATGCTCAGCCGCGTGAACCAGTACAACCACAACTGGCAGATCGCCTACATCTACGAAGACGAAGTGCAGCCGCTGCTGCCCAAAGGCACAGTCCTCCTCTTCCACTCGCAGTTCGACAATACCGCCAACAATCCCATCAATCCGGATCCGGACCAGTGGGTATTGTTCGGCGCCCGCGGGGTGGACGAGATGTCGCACGCCTGGGTGGGGATCACCTACCTGAGCGAAGAGGACTACCAGCGGCTGCTGCGGGAGCGCACGAGGCTGGCGTCGGACGAGCCGTAGCGGCCGTCCCGTGCTCGATGAGCCGTAGCGGCGTACCGCGTTCGCCCCAGCGCTGCGTCCCGAATTCACATCCGCGTGTCCCATTCCGCCATTGACAAGCCCGGGTCTCGCAGCTCCGCGTTGGCCGGAACCAGAACGGCCCGAGTCGAGTTTGGCTGTCCCGAAGTCGCATTCGGCCGGCCCATTCCGCCATTGACGGGCGGTGGCGTCGGCCATTGGGCTGTAGTCCGGTCGAGGGGTCGGCGACACCTGTGCGCTGCGTCCCGAATTCACATGCGCGTGACCCATTCCGCCATTGACAGTTTCGGAGCCCGCGATTCGGCGGAGTCCGAGACCCCATCTTCTCCGGCCTGCCAGAGGCGCTGGCGGGCTCGCTGACGCCACTCGCAGGCGGCTTCCTTCGCTGAAGGTCTCCCAACCGCGTTTCGGCCACTACAGGGCATCCTGATAGGCCGATTTCAGTGCCGTTATATTTGTACGTAAGTTATTGTACAATATCACGTTGGGAGGACCGATGATCGCTTCTGCGAACTCTCTCTACGACACGCGCCGGAGGTCCTGCTCCCGGCCTGCGATGGTGCGGGAACCGACGGGTGTCCGACTCGACGCCAACCCCGCGCCGTCCGGTCCCCAGAACGCCCCGAATCGCGCCGCGGGCGATGATAACGACGACGAACTCCGCAAGCTGGGCGAGCGCATCGCGGAACTGGCGGCCCGCATCAACTCCGCCGAGGCGCGCATGATGACCCTCATCGCCGAGTTCGACCGGCGGGGCGGGTGGAAGGACGGCGGCTACTCCTCCTGCGCCGAATGGCTGGCCTGGAGGACCGGCACGAAGATCGGGACGGCCCGCGAACGGGTGCGGACCGCCCGCGCGCTCGAGCGCCTGCCTCAAACCGCGGACGCTCTGAAACACGGCACCATCTCGTACGCCAAGGTGCGGGCGCTCACCCGGGTTGCGACCCCCGAGCGCGAGGCGGAGCTGCTCGAGTTCGCGCGCGCGGGCTCGGCGGCGAAGCTGGAGCGGACGGTGCGCATGTGGAAGAAGCTGTCGCGCGACGCGGAGCTGACCGCCGAGCAGGCCCGGCGCCGCAGCCGCACCTTCTCGGTCGTCGTGGACGGCGACGGGATGTACCTGGTGAAGGGGCGGCTCGAGCCAGAGGTCGGAGCCGTGCTGATGCGGGCGGTGGAGGCGGCGTCGGATGCGCTGTTCCGGCGCGAAGGCGATGCCCGAGATGCGGCCGAAAGTGGAAGGGGTGTCAGTTGCGAGGCGGGCGATGCGCGCCCGGAGCCGAAGCAGCGTCGGGCGGATGCCGTGGGTCTCTTGGCCGAGCGGGCCCTGGCCGCGGGATTCGGGGGTGGCGAGTCGAGCGCGACGCCAGAGGGGCGATCGACGGCTGGTTCAGATTCGGAGCGTCACATCGGGTCCGGCACCCGGGCGGAGCGCTACCAGGTCATGGTCCACTGCGACGCGGCGACGCTTGCGGCCGAAGGCGAGCCTGGGCGCTCGGATCTGGACGGGATTCGCGTTTCCGCGGAGACGTCCCGGCGCATGGCGTGCGATGCCGCGGTGGTGGCGATGGTCCACGCGAAGGACGGGTCGATGTTGAGCGTGGGGCGCCGGACGCGCACGATTCCGCCACACATCCGGCGGGCGCTGGAGGAGCGGGACCGGGGATGCCGTTTTCCGGGGTGTGGCTGTCGGTTCACGGAGGCGCATCACGTGAAACACTGGGCTGACGGGGGCGAGACGAGCCTCCGGAACACGCTGCTCCTCTGCCGGCGGCATCATCGAGCCGTTCACGAGGGGCGGGTCAAGGTCTCTGTGAACGGTGACGGAACAGTGGTGTTCTTCACGCCGAAGGGAAGGATGCTGGTGGACGCGCCGAGCAGGCCGGATCCGACCAGGCGTCGACTGCCGCCGCTCCCAGCGGTTCATCCGCGCGCCCCGACCGAGACCTCGGTTGCCAGCGTGCCAGTCCCAGCGGCTCATCGCGGCGCCCCGGCGCAACGCGATGGCATCACGCTCTCAAACGGGGCCGCGCTCTACCACGATTCGGAGGTACCATGGGAGATCGAGGCCGCCGCGCGGGAAGCCCTGGATGAGTCGCTGGAAACTGATCCCCGGAAGCGAGAATGATCGGGATGAGGGATGGATCGGTCGGTGGCGGCTCGTGAAGTTGGGCTGCATTCTTACAGAGACCTGCCTTCGGCAACCGAGCCTGATATCCCGCGCGAGGAGGCGAGATGATATTCGACGACACCAACCGCCGACAGTTCCTGACCCGCGTCGCCGGACTCGGCGCAGCGCTCTCGCTCCCACGTAGCCTGGTCTCCCTCCAACAAGCCTTCCCCACCCGCGAGATCCCGGGCACCGGCGAGCGCCTGCCCATCGTCGGGTTCGGATCTTCGAAGCCTGTGCTTGAGATCCCCACGGAAGGCACGGAGCCCCTGGAGGCGGTGCTCGGCACGCTCCTCGAGCAGGGCGGCCGCGTGGTCGACACTTCGCCGCGCACCCCGGAAATCGACCGCGAGTTCGGTCGGATCCTGACCCGGCCCCGGTTCCAGGACAGTCTCTTCCTCGCCGCCAAGATCAACACCGAGGGCGAGGACGCCGGCATCGCGCAGATGCGCCAGTCGCAGCAGCTCTTTGGGCGCCCGACCCTCGATCTGCTACAGGTCGAGAGCCTGCGCGACCTCGACGTTCACTGGCCCAACGTGCGCGGCTGGAAGGACAGTGGCGAAGCGCGCTACGTTGGCGTGACCGTCTCCGCGTACCGCAACTTCGAGCGGCTCGAGGCCTTCATGCGGAGCGAGTCGTTCGATTTCGTGCATGTGAACTACTCGGTCATGGAGCCGCTCGCCGAGGAGAGGATCCTGCCGCTGGCGCAGGATCTGGGGCTGGCCGTGCTCACCAACCGGCCCTTCATGAACGGGAGCTACTTCGGGCGGGTCGCGGACCACACGCTCCCGGACTGGGCGGCCGAGTTCGACTGCGAGAGCTGGGCCCAGTTCTCGCTCAAGTACGTGTTGTCGCACCCGGCTGTGACCTGCGCGCTCACCGAGACCTCGAACCCCGTGCACCTCGTGGAGAACATGCACTCGGCGTTGGGCCGCTTCCCGGACGAGGCCGCGAAGCGCCGCATGCGGGAGCTTGTGAGTACGTTCTAGCCAGCCTCGCCGGCTACCGCTGCACCGCGAACCCCAGTACCTCGAAGCGCGCCCCGAAGAGCAGCGGGCCCGAGCCCAGGAACGCCCGCGCCGGGTACTCCTGCGTGAAGAAGGTGCGGTAGACCTCGTTGAACGCGTCGTAGTCCGCGACGTCCGAGGCGTACACCTGCACCGACACCAGGTCGTCCATGGTCAGCCCCGCGGCCTCCAGCGTGTTCTGCACGTTGGTCAGAACGTTGCGGGCCTCCTCCTGGGCGGTCTCGGGCACGGTCTGGTTGGGTCCGAGCCCCAACGTCCCTGATACGTGGAAGGTGTTGCCCACCATCACCCCGGCGCTGAACGGCGGCACGTCGGGATCGGCCGCTGAGCGCGGGTTGACGTAGCTCCGCTCCCGCAGGAGCCCCTCGAGGTTCAGGTCGAGCGACACGTCGCCGGCGCACGCAGGAAGCATGGCGAGCACGATGAAGGCGAAGGATGCGCGGAAAACGGGGGATGCGCGAAAACGGGAGAATGCGTGGAAACGGGAGAATGCGCGAACACTCATGGTCATTGTCCTCTGGAATCTCGTGGTCATGGTCCTCCCGAGTCTCATCCTATGAGTCTCCGGAACTCCGCGTTATCGCGGATGTTGTCGAAATCGGCCTGCGATGCGGCCAGTCCGCGCCAGCGCGCGTCGATGGCGATGGCTTCCTCGAGCGTGGCGACCGCGCCCGCGGCATCGCCCGCTCGGGCATACAGGCGCGCCAGCCCGTAGATGAGCTGATCCTCCCCGGGCACGATAGCGATCGCTTCCTTCTGGGCCGCGATGGCTTCGTCAAACCGGCCCTGGGCAGCCAGCTCGCGCGCGTCCCGCGAGTGGATGCGCGAGACCGACATGTTCACCAGGCGGCGCAGCTCCTTGAACGGCTCGGCGTGGTCGTCCACGCGCACGTCCACCCAGCGGTCGGTGGTGCGGCCCGAGTCGCCGATGGGCCTCACCACCAGCACCCCTCCGGCCTGCTTGCCGCGCGCGTCGCCCCCGGCGGCCTCGCCGGCATCGAGGGCGTCCATGAGGCGGAGCGCGAGCGGCCCGCTCGACGACTCGAACGCCTCCGCCATCGCCTGCACCACCGCCTCCCCGGCCAGGATGTTGCCCTGCGCGGAGAAGTTCTCGCCCTCGATGTGCCCCGCCCAGGCGCTGGTGCCCGATCCGGTGTAGGCCCGCACCCGCCCTTCGGCGTCGATCACGGCGAGCTGGCGGCGGTCACGGCCTGGGTCCGCACCCGTCAGGTGTTCCACCACCTCGTCCGGCGAGAGCCCCAGCTCCAGGAGCTCGAGCCCGCGCGGTCCGTAGGTCTGGTTGGCCGCCGCCTGGGTCGCGATCGCCCCCACTCCCGCCTTGGCATACGACACGATCGCCCCTGCGCGGAAGGCCCGCGACTGCACCGCCACCCCCAGCTCGTCGGTGGCGGGATCGCGCGCTACGATCGAGAAAGTGGCGACGACTTCCTCTCCGAACTCGTTGAGGATGGGGCCCGGAACGTCGACGATCGAGCCCGGAGAGGCGACCGGGCCTTGAGTCTGGGCGTCGAGCCGGTGCGCGGGCACGAGGATGACGCCGAGGCTCAGCACGGCAGCGAAAAGCGGCACTGCAATCGATGTTCGGCGAGTCATGGCTTGCACTCCTGCAGATGGTTCCGACTTGGGGCGAACATGATACTGCATCCCCACACGGGCGAACAAATCGCCCGGGCGTTGCCGACCCTCATCCCGCATCCAGAAACAGCCCGTCGTAGAGAAAGGCGTCCCGGATGCGCTCGCAGTCCCGTTCGCTCACCCCGGCCCGCCGCATGGTCTCGTGCCACGAGCCGCGAATCGTCTCCGTGACATGATTGAAGATGGCCCTGGCCTCGTCGCGCTCCAGCAGGAAGCGCCCGGCGGCTGCCAGCAGGTTGGCCCGGCTGGCCCTGCGGCCCCGCGGACCACAGACCATGGCCAGGTCGCGTCGCTCGACGGCAACCACCGGCATCGGCTCCAGATCGTAGGCCGGGCTCAGGCGCCAGCTGCGTCCCCGCGCCAGCAGGGCGTGGTTGCGCGGATGATCGTCCAGGTTGGAGACCGCGGCGTTGAAGCACATCCGACCGAACAGTTCGCGGAGGTCTTCCCTGGGAGAAGCGCTTGCGCGCCTCACTTCGTCGGCGAGCGACAGATAGGACCAGCGCCTGCGGTCCGTGGGCGAGTCATCGGCACGCAGGAGGGTGAGTGCGCTCGCCATGCGGTGGCGCAGGTAGCCGTTACCCGTCCAGTCCCGGTCGAAGCGGCGCACCAGCAGCGCATCGCGGTTGCCGATGCGTTCGACCCGGCTCTCCGCCGCGTCGAGTCCGCATCGCCGCGCAAGCCGGAGAAGGCCGTGCTCCACCCGGGGCAGGTTCCAGCGGTCGCTCGGCTGGCGGAACTTCGCGATCCACAGCGCTTCGGCGTCCTCGACGAGGGCCTTCGGGCGGGCACCCCCCATCGAGGTGCCTGCAAGCAGCAGCTCGCGCGCGCGATCGGCCACGGCGCCGGTAACCTCAAACCTGTCCGCGAGCACGGCGTCCGCGGCCGCCTGAAGCCGCGACAGGTCGACCACCGCGTTGAATCGCCGCCGGGGCCTCGGAGGCTCCAGCTCCAAACCGAACCCGAGCGCGCCCGCGCGGTCGTCGGGCCCCAGCATCAGGTAGTCGAACTCCTCCGGCATCGTGCGACCGGAGCGCTTCTCGATCAGCAGGCGTCCCCAGTAGTCCGGCATGGCGTCGCGAATGACGCCGAAGAAGCCCTCCATCCGTCCCGTCCGGTACACGCGCTCCACCAGCCGCAGCTCCACGGGATCGAGTTCTACGGCATCCGGGCGATGAAGAAAGCTCCGCCCATAGACGAATTCGCCCAGCGGGGATCCCGCGCGGGTCTCCGAGACGCGAAACTTGCCCGCCACCGTGAACTCCGTCTCCCCGGGCAGAACGACAAAGACGTAGCACGCACGTCTAGAAGTCATTGTCGAGGCGTCGGGGGCGGGCGGCGCGCCGGGGGGCGCGGGCGTTCTCCAGGACCCGGCCTTCCTCGTCGCGGTCCGGGTCGGCGAGCTCGTCCGCCTGGTCCAGCAGGCCGAGGGACCAGAGCGCACCGAAATAGGCGGACGCCGAGGTGCCTGGCTTCCCCCGCTCGAGATCGGCGACCGTGAACCGCGAGACGCCCATGCGCTCGGCCAGGTCCTGGATGCGCAACTGACGGCGCAGGCGCGCGATGCGGATGTTGCGGCCCACCCGCTTCAGAGACTCCTCGACCGCGGCGGGCGGGGACGATGTAATCTTGCGTCTGACTGGCATGTGGATGTTATCATACCCAAAAGCTATGAATGTTGAATAATTACAACATCCACTACAAAGAGAAGCCCGTCAAGATGCTCCTCACACCTCGACGGGTCTTTCTCAGGGTCGGTCGAATCGCCCCTAGTGGTCCAGAACCAGCGGCCTCCCGATCAGCTTGGCCGGGTCCGCGTCCGGCTTGGGGATGTACTTGTCCATCCAGCCCCCGTCCCAGCTCGCGATGTAGAGGTTGCCCTCCTGATCGACGTCCATCTGGTGCGGGCGTGACAGGCCGCCGGGGAAGCCGCCCCGGGTGCCCCCGTAGGCACCGACGTAGTACTGAAGCTCGCCGTAAGTGTTGTACTTGAGGATGCGGTTCAGCGCCGCCGAGATGACCCAGATGGCATCGTGCTCGTCCGCGAACACGCCCACCGGGTCGGTGATGTCGGGCCACTCGTCGAGGTACTCTCCGTCCTCGGTGAAGATCTGGATGCGGTTGTTGGTGCGGTCGCCCACGTAGACGCGGCGGTTGCGGTCCACCGCGAGCCCGTGAATCAGGTCGAACTGCCCCGGCCCGCTCCCCAGTTCGCCCCACTCCATCAGGTACTCTCCCTCGGCGCTGTACTTGATGATGCGCGAGTGCCAGTAGCCGTCGCCCAGCAGGAAGTCGCCGTTGGGGAGGAAGGCCATCACCGACGGGTCGCCGTATTCGTACGGGTCCGGGTGCGGGTTGGCGCGCGCGTCCGCGCGGGTCGTCGGGTGATCTCGATCAACCAGCCGCATCACCAGCTCGCTCCCGTCGTTGGAGAACTTGAGGAGCTGCATGTTGACGTTCTTGCCGCCGCCGCGCTCCACGATCCACACGTGGCGGTCGGGGTCGTAGGGGCTGATGTAGACCTGGTGCGGCTTGTTGAAGATGGAATCCCACTGGGACCAGTTCTCGGTGATGTTGCCGTCCCGGTCCACGGCGACCACGTAGTTGGTGCTGCCGTCGCGCTCGTTCCCCTGGGCATCCCGATCTCCCCAGATGCCGACGATGACGCGGTCCGGATTGTCGACCGCGACCCCGGAGACCTGGCCCCAGCCCCACGGCTCCACATGGTCCGGCGCCGGCTTCCACCATCCTGGAACGGCGTCGTATTCGCCCGTTCGGTCATCGCCCCCCTTGACCACGGGGCCCGACGATTCCGACGCCATCCCACCGCCCGGACTCTCGGTCGCGCAGGCGGGCAGCAGGGCCAGGGCGAAGGCCACGAACAGAGTCACACCCGTGCGTGCGATCTTCATTGACATCACCTCTCTGGAGCGTTCCAACAGCTACTGCCCGGCCATCATCGCCTGGGCAACGAACTCCGCCCGCATGTCCGGGCGCCCGGGCGAACCCGGCAGCGCTGTCCAGCGCCGACCTGCGACGAAGAAGCCGGGGGAGCCGACGACATCGTCCCATTGACGCTGGACCCGCGCTGGACGGGTTTGCTGTCCGGCCGACGGCAGCGGGGGGGCGGCGGGCGGCTTCACGTCCGACACCTGCGAGACCCAGGCCCGGAAGCGGCGCCGAACCAGGGTCGGTTCGCGGGTTGCGACGGAGAGCGTACACCCCACCAGGCGCACGCTGTGGCGCTCGAGCGTGCGTCGGCGCACACCCGCCCTCCCGGCGATGGCGTCCCAGCGAGTCTTCGGCCGCTCGCCAAGCGCCCACATGAGCAGGGCCCAACTGAGGAGCTGCTTGGGACCGCACCGCAGCGGCATGTTCTCCTTCCAGTACCGGCGGAAGGTCTCCGCGGGCACCTCGATATCCTGCGCGAGATCCCGGACCGATTTCGCCGGCGGGCTGGATCGCCACTCGTCCGAGAGCCTGCAGATGCGCTCAACCGCCTTCACCATTGACCAGTGCAGCGAGCCGGACCAGAGCATGCGACGCCCCAGAAGCCGGAGCGGATCCCGATGCATCACATTGACCCGGCCCAGAGTCGGCCTGAGGTGGTCGTGCGCTTCCTCCTCCCATACGACCTGAAACCGGTGCGACTCGGCCGTCCGGAGCCGCTGGAGGCGAGCCAGCGACAACGGCGTAACCACGATGCAGGAGGGCCTTGCGAGACCCTGGGCGAAAACCTCCCGGAGCCAGGCCACGTCGGAACTCGAACAGCGTTGCAGACCGGCGATGCCGATGTCGGTCGCGGCGATGAACGAATGGAACTCGTCGCGGTCCCGCGTGGAGTAAAGATCCGCGTCGCCGAGCAACCCTTCGATCCGGTCGCGCAAGTCACGTGTGTCATAATACAACGCGATCATGAGCGCGCCGGGGTTCGGGTGCGGGTCGCGAACGCATCGCTACGTGACGGTATCCCCCGCCCGGAACCCTGTCAAATCGCGACACCCATGCGACAAAACGCTGTTCCTGCTCAGCTCTTCTCCGTCAGCTCGAGCGGCGGGTTCCACTCCTGCACCCCCGGCATCGGCCGTCCCTAGGTGTTTCCGTAGGGATCGCCCCGCCCCAGCAGGAAGCGGAGGATGAGCCGGTGCAGCATGTTCATCTTCGGCAGCAGCCCGTGGAAGCCCGCGGCGGCGGACAGCGCCCGGTCGCGGATCTCCCAGTAGCCGAAGTCGCCGGGAGTGACGCACACCACGCGCGCCTCGTCCAGGAAGGGCGGGATCGCGCCCTCGAGCGGGACCGTGCCGTCGCCGGTGTCGCGGCGGTCGCCCCCGATGTCGGAGTCCCACTCGTTGCGTCGTTCCGCGCCCCGCAGGTCGAAGCGCGGGAAGCCGTTTTCGTCGCGCGTCACCCTGAGTCCGATGCGGGTCCTGGAGTCGACGCCCGCGATGGCGAGCCAGCCATCGCCGGCATCAGGCAGCTCCAGCCCCGAAATGCGCTCGCGGTGCGCCCGTGCCTCGTCGAGCATCTTCCGAAAGAGTTCCGCCCCGGTTACGTCCCAGTCCCTGACCTGATGTTCGATGGTCTGAACCACGTTCGGTTGCCACGCTTCCGGCCGGAAGAAGTTCACCGCCATGCCGCCCTGGGACGCGATCGACCCCGCCGACTCCGGCAGCAGGTGATAGAGGGCGGGCGTCATGCGGGCCATGCGCCGCTCCCGGGCCTTGCCGGAGTCGTCCCCAAGCTCGCTGGTCCCGGTGGCGACCTTGAGGATGGCCTCGTACGAGCCCCGGAACGGGGTCCCCAGCGTCACGACCTTGTCGACGAGGTGGCTGCCGTCCGCGGGGCTCCCGATGCGCTCGGCGAAGAGCCTCTCGGCGTACCCCGCGATGATCAGCCCGCCCATCGAATGGCCGATCAGGGACACGGTCGGGTTGGCCCGATACGCCTCGTCGTCCCGGTAGTGCTTCATCAGCAACGTTCTGTCGATGACCTCGCGCACGAAGGCGGCTAGCCGCTCCTCGGTCCAGTCCAGCGGCAGGCGCCAGTCGTAGCCGAACGGGAACACCGGCACGGGCCCCGGCTGGTCGTCGGAGAGCCCGTCGCGCAGCTCCTCGATCAGATCCTCGTAGATGAGCGGGAAGGGGCCGCGCGGCATGACCCGGGCCGGCTCGCGCAGCTCGTAGCGCTGGTCCTCCGGGTGCAGCGTGACGCGGTCGTAGCGGCGCTTGAGCATGGTGGTCCAGACGGCCTCGGGCGGCAGCTCGTACTCGTCGTGGAGGTCCGACGCCGTGATTCCGGGAACGACGATGACGGGGGAGATGGGCATGGGGGGGAATCGTCTGATGTTGTCGTAGTGTCGTCTGGTCTTGACGTTGCGAGCCGACGCGCGCCTCCGTCACCTTGCCTGGAATGGCGAGCCGCGAGATCCGCCATGTGATCCCGTGGCGGGCCGGCGGCGGCACCGACACTGCCATGCGCGGCTTCATGAGGTGGTTCGAGGAGGAGATCGGCGTCGGAGTGGTCACCGAGAACGTCCCGGGAGGACTGAGTTCGGTCGGCCTTACCGTCGTGCAGAACGCGCCCGCGGACGGGTACACGCTCGGGACCATGACCTACGATGCGCTCAGCGTCCAGTTGCTCGGCCTGGCGCCGGTGGACTGGAGGGCGCTCGAGCCGGTGTGCATGGTGACCGAGCATCCCAGCGCCCTGATCGTCCCCGCGGATCGATGGGCGGACCTGGCGGCGTTCCAGGCTGACGCGCGGGCCAACCCGGCCACAATCGCGGTCGGAAACGTGGGGCAGAAGGGAGTCTGGCATCAGCACGCCGCGGCCATGGAGCAGGCGATGGGCGTCGAACTGAGGCACATCCCCTACGAGGGAGGTTCCGGGCCGCAGGTCGGCGCGATTCTCGGAGATGAAGTCGATGCCATCGTCTCCAGCCTCCCCGGAGCGATGTCCTACGTGCGCAGCGGGGAACTGCGCGTACTCGCGCTGATGGCGCCCGAGCGGAGTCCGCTGGTGCCGGACGTGGCGACGTTTGCGGAACTCGGCTACGACCTGGAATACGGGAGCTTTCGGATGTTGATGGCGCCGCCCGGCACACCCGATGATCGGCTCGCGACCCTGGAGCGCGCCTGCGAGGCTGCGGCGTCGTCGCCCGAGTTCCAGGAATGGGCACGGGCCGGGGCCGTGGGCGCGACGTGGCGCGGGCGGACCGCCGTGCGCGAATACCTGAACGACCTCGCCCCGCGGGTCGAGGGTCTCCTGGCCGCGCTGGAGGACGTGTGAACGGCGGCCAGGCCCTGGTCGGCGTACTCGAGCACCTGGGCGTCGACACGATCTTCGGCTTGTGCGGCGACACGTCGCTCCCGTGGTACGAGGCGCTGGCCGCGTCGCCCGCCATCCGCCACGTCCTCACCCGCGACGAGCGCAGCGCCGCCTTCATGGCCGACGCCTACGCCCGCCTGAGCGGCAGGGTAGGGGTGTGCGAGGGCCCGAGCGGCGGCGGCGCGACCTACATCCTCCCCGGAGTCGCGGAGGCGAACGAGTCGTCGGTGCCGATGGTGTGCCTCACCTCCGACATCGCCACCACCGAGCGGGGCGTGGGCACGCTGACCGACCTCGATCAGGCCGCGCTGTTCGCGCCCGTGACCCGGCGCGTGTTCTCCCCCACTACCCCCCAGGACCTGCCCGGCATGACGCGCGCGGCCTTCCGGGAGGCCTCCACCGGCCGCCTGGGCGCATGTCAGATCGCCCTCCCCTTCGACACCCAGGGCGGTTCGGTCCCCGCTTCGGCCGTTCACGGCGACGCCTGCTACGGCCGCTACCCCGCCGAGCGGGTCGCCCCCGCCCCCGACCAGGTGCGCGCCGTTGCCCGCGAGCTGGCCCGCAGCAGCCGCCCCCTGATCGTGGCCGGCGCCGGCGTGCTGCGCTCGGGCGCCTGGACCGAAGTGCGCGAGCTCGCCTGCGCACTGGGCGCCTTCGTGGCCACCTCCGTCTCGGGGAAGGGGAGCATCGCCGAGACCGACCCCCTTTCGCTCGGGGTGATCGGCAGCAACGGCGGCCTGCCCTGGCGCCACGACCTGGTGCGCAAGGCCGACGTGGTCTTCTACGTGGGGTGCGCCACCGGCTCCGTGACCACCGAGAAGTGGACCCTCCCCCGCCCGGGCGACGCGCGCTTCGTCCAGCTCGATGTCGACCCGGGCGTCCTCGGGCGCAGCTACCCGCTTGCCGCGGGCATGCGCGCCGACGCGCGCGAGGGCCTCGTCGCCCTCACCGCCGAGCTGCACGACCGGGCAGCCGCCACCCCCCGCCTCGACCCGGTCGAGATCGCCTCCGCCCGCCGCGCCCACCGCGACCGCGTGGCCGGGCTGTTCGCCTCCGAGGAGCAACCCGTCCGCCCCGAGCGCCTGCTCGCCGAGCTGCTGCCCCGCCTCCCTGACCGCGCCATCATCCTCGCCGACCCGGGCACGCCCTGCCCGTATTTCTCCGCCTACTGGCGCCTCCCGCAGGCCGGCCGCTGGTTCGTCAGCCCGCGTGCCTTCGGGGCCCTGGGGTACGCGCTTCCCGCCGTGGTCGGTGCGCACTGTGCCCGACCCGACGCCGGCCGCGTCATCGGCGTCATGGGCGACGGCAGCTTCGGCATCTCCGCCGGTGAGCTCGAGACCCTGGTGCGGCTCGACCTCCCGGTCACCCTCATCGTCTGCAACAACGCCGGCTACGGCTGGATCAAGGCAGGCCAGAAAAGCCGCGGCAGCAGGTACTTCTCCGTCGATTTCAAGGACTCCGACCACGCCGCCATCGCCCGGGCCTACGGTCTGCGCGCCCGCCGCGTGGAAAACCCCGCCGAGCTGGGCGAGGCCGTCCAGGAGACGCTCACCGCCCCCGGCCCGTTCCTCCTCGACGTCGTCACCCAGCCGCTGGAGGAAGCCAACGCCCCGGTCTCGAAGTGGATCGCGTGAGCGCGGACGGCGGCCGTTCTCCGCGAACCGACCTCATCTCCGGCGCCAGCCTCTTCGTCGTCGCCCTCGCCTACGGTTTCGGGGCCGGCGGGCTCGCCTCCTCGGGAGATGCGGACGTCGCCCTCGTCCCAATCGGCCTGGCTTCCGCGCTCGCGCTCCTTTCGGCCGGCATCGCGCTCTCCGGATGGCGCAAGCTGCGGCGCGAGCGCGCAGCCGAAGGTAACCGGACGGCCGACGCGACCAGTCACGACCCAGTCTCCAGCTCTCCCGACCCCGGTTCCGCTCGCGCCGGCCCCACCCGCGCCTGGACCGTCATCGGCCTGACCATCGTCTACGCCACCGTCTTCCAGACCCTGGGTTACATCCTCGCGACCCTGCTCTACACCGGGGCGATTGCTGAACGCTTCGGCGCCGAGCGACGCACGATCCTGTTGCTGGCACCCTGTGTGACGCTCCTCACCTACGTGCTGTTCCGGGTGGTACTGGGTGCCCGCCTGCCGGAGGGCCTGCTGGGATGAGTCGCGAGCGATTGGCTCCGAGCGTCCCTGCCACGCGAGGCGCTCCGTGAACCTCGAGCTATTCCTCGACCCGACCCTCCTCCTGTCCCTCGCCGCCGGCTCCCTGCTGGGGATCGCCATCGGCGCGATCCCGGGCCTCACCGCCACCCTGGCCATCGCGCTGCTGCTGCCGCTGACCTACCAGCTCTCGGCCGCCAACGCGATCGTGATGATGGTCGGAATCTTCACCGGAGGCCTCTACGGGGGCTCGATCGCGGCGATCGCGCTCCGCATTCCCGGGGCGCCCGCGAACGCGATGACCATGCTCGACGGAAACGCGATGGCGCTCCAGGGCCGGACCGGCACCGCCATCGGCATCGCAACCTTCAGTTCCGTCGTGGGGGGCCTGGCCGGGGGCCTGGTTCTGGTCCTCTTCAGCCCGCAACTGGCGCGCATCGCGCTGCGCTTCCAGTCCCCCGAGATGTTCGCCCTGGTGGTGCTGGCGCTGGTCGCGGTCGCGACGGTCTCGCGCGAATCGCTGGCAAAGGGCATGGCCGCCACCGTCATCGGCCTGATGCTCTCGACGGTCGGCATCGACCCCCTGGTGCCGGTCCCACGCTACACCCTGGGCTCGGTGAACCTGCTGGTTGGCCTGCCGCTGATTCCGGTGGTCATCGGCATCTTCGCCTTCACGGAGTTGTACCGTCAGGCGAGCCTGCCGCCGTCGAGGACGCAGGATCACCCCTCGGACGGGCGGGAAGGCGCCCTGGGCTGGTGGCGAGAGGTGCGCCGCGTGGGATGGAGGCCCTTCGTCAAGAACTCGGTGATCGGCACATCAGTCGGAGCGCTCCCGGGCGCCGGCGGCGCCATGGCCGCCTTCCTGGCCTACAGCGAAGCCCGCCGCAGCTCGCCCGAGCCGGATCGCTTCGGCAAGGGCGCCCCCGAGGGCATCGTCGCTCCGGAGGTTGCCAACAACGCCGTGACCGGAGGCGCGCTCATACCGCTGCTGGCGCTCGGAATCCCCGGCGACTCGGTGACCGCGGTCATCCTCGGCGGCCTGGTGATTCACGGCATCACCCCCGGTCCCCAGCTCTTCACCGAGAACGCGGACCTCGTCGCCCCGCTCTTCGCCGCATTCTTCGCCAGCTACCTGCTGATCCTGGTGTTCGGCCTGACGCTGCTTCCACTGTACGCGCGCATCACGCGCGTACCGCGAAGCATCCTCTTCCCGGCGATCGCGCCGCTGGCCGTGGTCGCGGCCTTCACCTCGGAGCGGACGACCTTCGCCATCTACGTCGCCGTGGGCATCGGCATCCTCGGCTACGTCCTGAGGCGCTTCGGCTACCCGGTGATCCCCGTGCTCCTCGGCCTCATCCTCGGCCCGATGCTCGAGTCCAACTTCCGCCGCGCCCTGATCCTCTCGGACGGAGATCCCCTGATCTTCATCTCATCGCCCATCAGTGTCGGGCTCCTGCTCGCCGCCGCCGGCTTCCTGTTCTACGTCGTGCGGGGACAGCGCAGAACGCAAGGTGGCTCGAGCGGGCAGGCGTAAGGCGCAGAATGTCTTGATGCGGAAAACACTCGCCAGCTGCGCTACCCGCTCGGATCCGGCGCCCTCTCCCGATGAAAGTCCGTCACCGCCTGGTACGCGGCGATCACCGCGAGCAGCCGCTCCTCCCCGAACGGCGGCGCCCCCAGCGTAACCCCGCGCGGCACCCGCGCCCCGGTGGTCTCGTCCGTGTCGAATCCGATGGGCGTGCACGCGAGCGGCAGCCCGACCCCGTCGAACGAACCGCCCGCGCTCGTTACCACGACGTCGCACTGGTTGAAGAGCTGCGTGACCATGCGGTGGCGAAGGAGGTTGCGGGCCTGCTGGACCTTTACGTAGGTGTCGGCGCTCTGGAGCATGCCGTTCAGGAAGCGCGGCAGGCGGTCGGCGAAGTTGCGCACGTCATCGCGCAGTTGCTCGATGAAGAACGCGGTCGGGTCGCCGTGGGAGCCGCCCAAGGGCGGTGACGTCAGGGTTTCCCAGTCATCTGGAAGGGTCACGTCCGGCACGATCTGAACGCCCGGCGTGCGCTCGAGTGCGGTGAGGAAGTCGCGCCTCAGCTCGTTCACGCGCTCGTTGTCGCCGTCGAGATACTCGGGCCACACGCCCACCCGGGTCGTCCAGCGCACGCGCGGCCGGTCGCCTCCGAACGGTGTCGCCGCGAGCGCGTAGTTGGGGGGCCGCGGGAGGCCGAGCGTCCGCGGATCGTTCGGATCCGGCTGCGCGCACACCTGGAGCAGGATGGCCGCGTCCATGGCGTCGCGCGCCATCGCGCCGACGTGGTCGCGCGTGTAGCTGAGCGGGATGATGCCGTGCAGGGAGATGCGGCCGAAGGTGGGCTTGACCGCCGTCAGCCCCTGCGCGGTGGAGGGACCGATCACCGAGCCGCCGGTCTGGGTTCCCAGCCCGGCGACCGCGAGCCGGGCCGCCACCGCCGTGCCCGTGCCCGAGGACGATCCCGACGGGCTGTAGCGCACGTCGTCCGGGGTCCAGGCGTTGCGCGTGGTCGGCGTGGTGGTGCCGTAAACGCGCGCCCTGCCGCCTGCCAGGTTGCCCATCTGTGCCTTGCCCACGACCAGGCCGCCGGCAGCGCGCATCAGGGCTACGCAGGTGGCGTCGTAGTCCGGCTGAAAGCCCTCGTATACAAGCGATCCGCCCTCGGTCAGCAGATCCGCCGTGTAGCAGTTGTCCTTCGGCGCGAGGCACATGCCCCGTAGCGGGGCGCGCCGCTCGTCGGCGGGCGTCCGGGCCAGTTGCGCGAGGAGCGTCTCGCGCGACGGACGGTCGGCGTAGGCCTGGTAGGTCCCTTCGAAGGCCTCGATCCGGTCGACGTACGCCTCGACGAGGTCTACCGGCGCCAGCGCGCCCGACCGGACCAGCGTCATCGACTCCGACATCGTGAGCTGCGTGAGGTCGTCGACCTCCTGAAGCCGGACACCCGCCCCGAAGGCTTCCGGCGTCACCGCCGGGCCGCGCGGGCTCGCGGCCGCCGGCGTGCGCGCAAACAGGGTGCCGGCCGCCGCGGCCGAAGAAACCCACGCCATCCGCTCCACAAACCAGCGGCGCGAAACCCGCTCGTCCTGGGGGATGGGGGCCTCGCGGGCCCGGGCGCTCACCGCGCGGCCGGCGCCACCCCCGCTCATGATCCTGCCTCCCCGGTCCACGCCACCAGCGGCGCCGGAAAGGCGCTGGGCAGATTGAACTGCGGATCGATGTGGAAGTTGGCGGCCTCCACGTCCTGCCGGAGGATCGAGCGGCCGTTCTCGAGCAGCCGCTCCTGGTCCATCGGCGCGTCCTCGTCCGACTCCGGCAGCACCGAGATGTCGATCCCGAGCAGCCGGTAGCGGGTCAGGATGTAGGTGTTGAGTTCTTCGTCCGTCGGTTCGGGCGTCTGGGGTCGCGGGCGCATGGCTCTCTCCTCCTTACCATCCAATCACGTAGTCGCTCTTCGCCGGGCTCACGCCGCCGTACATCACGCCGGTCTCCGGGTCGATCATGACCATCTTCACCGCCCCGGCTCCGGACGCCGTCTGGCGGTAGGGCTGCTGCAGCGGGCTCACCTCCACGCGGTGCCCGAGGGCGGCCAGCGCCTCGCCCGCCCCCTGGTACAGCACCTCGGGCATCGTCAGCATGCCCCGCATGCGCCCCGGATACATCGACGCGCGGAAGGCGGTGCTCGTCACCGTGGGCGCCTCCACCGCCTGCTGCACGTTCATGCCGAAGTGCACCACCGCCAGGAACGCCTGCAGCATCGCCTGGGGCTGGTTGTCGCCCCCGGGGGTGTTCCACGCCAGGTACGGTTGGCCGTCTCTCAGCGCCAGCGCCGGGTTGATGGTGTGGCGGGTGCGCTTGCCCGGCTCGAGCACGTTCACGTCGTCCGGCTCGAGCCCGTAGTAGGGCATGCGGTTGTTCAGGAAGTAGCCGCCGCCCGGAACCACCATCCCGCTGCCGAAGCTCGAGTTCACGCTGTGCGTCACCGAGACCAGGTTGCCGAAGCGGTCCGCGATGGAGAACGACGAGGTCTCGCCGTCCTCCCGATAGAGAACTTCGGGCCGGGAGACGTCCTGCGCCCCGCTCTCGTACTCCGCGGCCTGTCCCTCGGCCACGGCGGCCATCCTGCGGGGATCGCCGGCTGGAGCCACGCTCATCGCCCGGTCCATGCGGATGAGCCCGCGCCGCGCGGCCGCGTATTCCTTCGACAGCAATTCCTCGGTGGGAACGTCGCTGAAGCGCGGGTCGGCCACGTAGCGGTTCCGGTCGGCGAAGCCCAGCTTCATCGCCTCCGTAACCACATGCACGTATTCCGCGGAGTTGTGGCCCATCGCCTCCAGATCGAAGCCCTCGAGGATGTTCAGCGCCATGAGCATGACGATGCCCTGCGAGTTGGGCGCGCTCTGGTAGACCTCGAGCCCCTCGTAGCTCACCTGGATCGGATCCGCCTCCTCGGCCTCGTAGCCTGCGAGGTCCTCGTAGCGCAGCAGTCCGCCCTGCTCCTCGTAGTAGTCCGCGCTCATCCGGGCCAGCCGGCCCCGGTAGAAGGCGTCCGCGCCCTCGCGCGCGATCTCTTCCAGCGATCGCGCCAGGTCTTCCTGCACGTAGATGTCGCCCACTCCGAGCAGCCTCCCGCCCGGCATCAGCAGCTCACGCGAGGCAGGGTAGGGGGAGATCTTCTCCACCGAGCGCTCGTGATGCCCGGCAACCCAGAAGTCGAGCGGATGCCCCCGGCGCGCGGCGAGGATCGCGGGCGCCAGCACCTGTTCCCTGGGCAGGCTGCCGTAGCGCGAGTGGGCCAGCTCGAAGGCGCCCACCGCGCCCGGAACGTCGGTCGACAGCGGCCCGGCGCCGGGGATGCCTCCGTGTTCCTCGTAGAACTCGCGCGTCGCGAGCGCGGGCGCGTAGCCGGTTCCGTTGATGAAGAGGACGCGGTCCTCGGCGGCGAGATAGGCGACCATGAAGGCGTCTCCCCCGATACCCGCCTGGTGCTGTTCCACGACCGTCGTCATGTAGAAGACCGCCGAAGCGGCGTCGAAGGCGTTCCCGCCGGCGCGCAGCACCTCCTCGGCGGCCAGCGCCTCCAGCGGATGCTCCGCCGCGACCATGGCCTCGGTGCCGAGGATGACCGGGCGCCAGACGGGCCGATCGGATGCCTCCTGGGCTCCCGCGGGAGGCGGGCCCGCAGCGGCGAGCAGGAGCAGGAACATGATCGCGCCAGAGACGCGCGCGGCGTCCCGGCCGGTGGTGCGGAAGATTGCGTTCATGGCGTCGCCTCCTGGCGGGATTTCGGCGTTGACAGGCCGGCGGATGGGCAGATAGTTTCGCACTGCTGAAGTAGCGCGCACGGTGCGCGCCCGCTAGAGTTCCGTCTGCCCGGGCATCTGCGATCCCGGCCGAATCCCGTCAAAAGGAAGGCTTCGGTGGCCAACGACCAATTCGGACTCCTGACCCTGTTCGCCGACGGCGGATTCATGATGTATCCGCTGGTCCTGTGCTCGCTTATCGCGCTCGGCGTGATGATCGCCAAGTTCTGGACCCTGTGGGCGGCCCACAAGGACACCGCGAAGGTTCTGGCGGAGGTCGACGAGCTGGCCCGGGCCGGGGACATCGACGGCGCCATCGCGGCGGCAGGCTCCAAGCGGGGACCGGCGTCGGCCATCCTCATGGCCGGGCTCCGGCGCATCAAGGGGCGCGAAGTGGGCGAGGGCGAGATCGAGCAGGCCGTCAGCACCGTCGGCACCATAGAGCTCGGTTTCCTGGAGCGCGGCCTGGTGGTGCTCGCGACCATCGCCAACGTGGCGCCCCTCATGGGCTTCCTGGGCACGGTGGCGGGCATGATCCTCGCGTTCGCGTCGATCGAGGCCGCGGGCAGCGTGGATCCGGCGCTCGTCGCCGGCGGGATCAAAGTGGCGCTGCTCACCACCGCATCCGGGCTCGCGATTGCGATTCCGGTCAACATCGGATACAACTTCTTCGTCACGCGCATAGACAAGCTGATCGTCGATATGGAGCAGGGCACGCAGGCGATTCTGAACGTCACCTGGGATCTGGAGAACGCCGGCCATTTGACCGTGGTCGCCAGGGATCCGATCACCGCCCTGTCCCCGCCCCCGCCGAGTCTGCCCGCCTGATCGGGCGTGACGGGAACGATACGGGGAGCGGATTGGTAACTTAAGGATTACGGAACAGCCACAATCGGCGGGAGGACCTGAAGATGGCCGTACTGCAGAACAAGAAATCCAAGGTCAGCGACGAGGTCCCCACCTCCTCGATGGCGGACATCGCCTTCCTGCTGCTCATCTTCTTCCTGGTCACCACGGTCTTCCCGAAGGACAGCGGGCTGGCGGTGGTGCTTCCCGAGTCCGCGGAAGAGGTCCAGGTCAGCCAGCGCAACATCCTGCACCTCTCGGTTCTCCCCAACGGCCTGGTGGACGTAAAGCGGGGCGAGAGCACGCAGATTCAGCAGGTGCGCGCCAACGACGTTGAAGCGATCTGGCGCCAGGGGGTCACCGAGAACCCCAACCTGATCGCCGCGGTCAAGACCCACCCGAACGCGCCCTACAGGTTCATGGTGGATGTCCTCGACGCCCTGCAGACCGCCGGGGCGGAACGTATTTCCCTGCAGCTGCTGGAGGATTAGCCGATGGGTATCAAGGCGGGCGGATTTTCGCGCAAATCGAAGGCTTCCGACGAGATCCCCTCTTCGTCGCTGGCCGACATCGCCTTCCTCCTTCTGATCTTCTTCATGGTCACGACCGTCTTCCGCACCAGCAAGGAGCGGCCCATCGAGTGGGCGGCGGCGGCGGCCAGCGAGAAGATCGACGAAAAGAGGGAGGACATCCTCCACGTATGGGTTGAGCGCAACGGCGAGGTCTGGGTGAACGACCGCAGCATCACCATGACGACCCTGTCCAACATCGTGGCGCCCCTGTACGCGGCCTCGGACCGGCGCCTGGTGATTTCCTTGCGCGCGGACACGGACGTGCCGTATCAGTTCGTGAACCAGGTCCAGGAGGAACTGCAGGAAGCAAACGTGGTCCGCGTGGTATTCGCGACCGAGTTGGAACGCCGCATGACGAGGGAGAGACGATGAGCGACAACGAATCTGTACAGGTGCAGGAAGGCCCGACCCTGACGGCGAACGACCGCTTCAAGAGGTCGTTCAACACCTGGTTCTGGGGATCGGTGTTGGCCGCGACCGTGGTTCACTTCGTGATGTTCATGTTCTGGCCGAACATGACCGCGGAGGACGTCTCGTTCGATTCCGAGGAGTTGGTGGCGATCGAACTCCCGCCGGAGATCGAGATTCCCCCGCCGCCCCAGGCGATCAGCCGGCCCGCGACCCCCGTGATCGCCGCGGCCGACATCAGCGAGGACATCACCATCGCGCCGACCACCTTCGAGGACAATCCGGTCGAGGAGCTGCCTCCGCCGCCGGACGAGGAGGCGGTCGACATCTCGGCGGCGCCCACCTTCACACCCTACACGGTCCGTCCCGACCTCATCAACGAGCCCGAGGTACAGCGCGCGCTGGAGCGGGAGTACCCTCCGATCCTGCGTGACGCGGGCATCGGCGGCACCGTGAACGTGCAGTTCTTCATCGACGAGGAAGGCAGGGTGCAGAGGACGCTGGTGGCGCAGACCTCGGGACACGCCTCCCTCGATGAGGCCGCGCTGCGCGTCGCCAACGTGTTCCAGTTCACCCCGGCGCTCAATCTGGACAAGATCGTGCCGGTGTGGATCGCGATTCCCATTACCTTCCAGACGCGTTAGTCGCTTCGGACGGTCCGAGCCGGACAGGAACCCCGCCGGAGCTTCCGGCGGGGTTCCTTTGGTTTGTAGGCGACTGGTTCATGGGCGACGGAATGGATCGATGTATCCGGAAAGGCTGAGGGAAGCGCTGCCGCGCGTCCGCGACGAGGTCGAGGAGGCCGCGCGCCGGAGCGGGCGCACGGGCGCCGACGTGACGCTGGTGGCGGTGACCAAGAGCCACCCGCTGGCGGCGGTGGAGGCGGCGCTCGGGGCCGGCATCCGGGATATCGGGGAGAACCGGGTGGAAGAGCTCGAGGTCAAGGTGGGGGCGCTGGAAGGCCGGCCGGCCCCGCGCTGGCACATGATCGGGCACCTGCAGCGCCGCAAGGCCCCGCGGGTGATCGGGATCTGCGACCTGCTGCACTCGGTGGACACGGTTCGGCTGGCCGAGCGGCTCGACCGCTTCGTACCCGCCGGCGCCGCTCCCCTGCCGGTGCTGGTGCAGGTGAACACCTCGGGGGAAGGTACCAAGAGCGGCATCTCCCCCGCGGAGGCGCCGGAGGCCGTCCAGCGCATCACCGAGCTTCCGGGGCTGTTGGTGCGCGGGCTGATGACCATGGCTCCGTTCACCGATCGCGAGAGCGTCCTGCGCGGCGCGTTCCGCGCCCTGCGCCGGCTGCACGAGGAACTCGGCTCGCTCGAGGGATACCGCGGGGAGCATCTGTCGATGGGGATGACCAACGACTTCGGCATTGCGATAGAGGAGGGCAGCACGATGGTCCGCATCGGCACGGCGCTGCTGGGGCCGCGGCCGAGACCGCCCGCGCGGCGGGCGGGGACGGTTGCATGACGACATCGGCGACCGGGACGGGCACGACGACGGCTGCGCCGACCGGCATGGCTTCCGCCAACGACCTCGTCACCCGCATCGACGAGGCGGTCGCAGCAGTCCGCGCCCGCTGCACGCTCCACGCCAAGGCGGGCATCGTACTGGGCACCGGGCTGGGCGGCCTGGCGCGCGAGATCGCCGTTGAGTGCGCCATCGACTACACGGAGCTGCCCCACTTCCCGGTCTCGACGGTGGAGAGCCACGAGGGCCGCCTGCTGCTGGGCACGCTCGACGGGGTTCCCGTGGTGGCCATGCAGGGCCGCTTCCACCGCTACGAGGGCTACACCCTCCAGCAGGTGACCTTCCCCATCCGGGTGATGGCCGCCCTGGGCGCGGACACCCTGGTGGTTTCGGCGGCCTGCGGCGGGATGGACCCGCTCTGGCCGGCGGGGCAGCTGGTGGTGCTCGACGACCACATCAACCTCCTGGGCGACAACCCGCTGGTGGGTCCGAACGCGGATGCGCTGGGCCCGCGCTTTCCGGACATGTCCGAGCCCTACGACCGGGGGCTCCAGCAGGTCGCCCTGGACGCCGCCCTCGCCCAGGGGATTCCGCTCGCGCGCGCGGTCTACGCGGCCGTGACCGGGCCCTGCCTGGAGACCCGGGCCGAGTACCGCATGCTGCGCGCCATGGGCGCGGACGTGGTGGGGATGTCCACCGTGCCCGAGGTCATCGTCGCACGCCACATGGGCATGCGGGTGTGCGGCCTGTGCATCGTTACGGACGTCTGCCTGCCGGACGCGCTGGAGGAGGTCGACGTGCCGACCATCATCCGGGTCGCCATGGAGGCGGAGCCCGGTCTCACCGCGGTGGCCCGCGCGGTCGTCGCCTCGCTGGCGTAGAACGTCCCCCATGCGCTACCCGGACCTGCCCGCCACCCTGCTCGAACTTGAGCAGCAGACCCTCGAGCGCTGGCGCGACGAGGATCTCTTCCGCCGCAGCATGGAGGCATCCGAGGGCCGCGAGCCCTTCGTCTTCTACGAGGGACCGCCCACCTCGAACGCGCGCCCCGGCCTGCACCACGTTCTGGGGCGCACGCTGAAGGACCTCGCCTGCCGCTACCAGGCGCTCAAGGGACGCCGGGTCACGCGCATCGCCGGGTGGGACACGCACGGGCTCCCGGTCGAGATCGAGGCCGAAAAGACGCTCGGCATCTCGGGGAAGCCCGAGATCGAAGCGGTGGGCATCGAACGCTTCAACCGAACCTGCCGCGATTCCGTCTTCACCTACAAGGCGGACTGGGAGGCGCTGTCCGAGCGCATCGCCTACTGGCTCGACTACGAGCGGCCCTACGTCACCTGCGACAGCAGCTACATCGAGTCGGTCTGGTGGATCCTGAGCGAGCTGGCGAAGAAAGGGCTTCTCTACCGCGGCCACAAGAGCGTGCCCTACTGCCCTCGCTGCGGCACCGCGCTCAGCTCGCACGAGGTGGCGCTGGGCTATCGCGAGGTCGAGGATCCGTCGCTCTTCTTCCTCTCTCCTCTCCTCACCGAGGACGGGGGGCCGGACCCTGAAGGACGCGCCTTCCTGGCTTGGACCACCACCCCCTGGACGGTGCCCTCCAACACGGCGCTGGCGCTCAATCCCGCCCTCACCTACGCCGAGGCGGAGGCGGAAGGCCGGCGCGTGATCGTGGCGAAGGACCTGGTCGAGCGCGTGCTCGGCGAGGATGCCCGGATCGTGCGCGAGCACGACGCCCGCTCGCTAGAGGGGGTCCGTTACGCGCGGCCGCTGGAGGTGGTGCCGGTCCCTGACGGCTCCGATGCCGCGTGGCGCATCATTCTCGAGGACTTCGTCACGGCGGAGGACGGCACCGGCATCGTGCACATCGCGCCCGCCTTCGGCGCGGACGACTACGCGGCCGGCCAGCGCCACGGCCTCCCGCTCATGCGCTCCATCGACGACGCGGGGCGCTTCCACGAGGGGCTGCCGCTGGTGGGGGGGATGTTCGTCAAGGACGCCGATCCCCTGCTGGTGGAGGAACTCGACCGCCGCGGCAACCTCCTGCGGGCCGGCCGGGTGGCGCACTCGTACCCGCACTGCTGGCGCTGTCAGTCCCCGTTGCTCTACATCGCGCGCGAATCCTGGTTCGCCGCCACCTCGACGCTCAAGGACGAGATGCTCGCCATCAACCGGGACACGGCCTGGTACCCGCCGGAGATCGGCGACGGGCGCATGGGCGAGTGGCTGGCCGGCAACGTGGACTGGGCGCTGTCGCGCGACCGCTACTGGGGCACGCCGCTTCCGGTCTGGGTGTGCGACCGCGACGACGACACCACCGAGTGGATCGGCAGCCTGGCGGAACTTGAGGAGCGCGCCGGTCCTCTTGGCGAGGATTTCGACCCGCACCGGCCCTTCATCGACGAGGTGATCTGGCCCTGCCGCCAATGCGGCGGGACCATGCGCCGGGCCTCTCCGGTGGTCGACGTGTGGTTCGACTCCGGGGCGATGCCCTACGCGCAGTGGCACTATCCCTTCGAGAACAGCGAGCACTTCGAGCGCCACTTTCCGGCCGACTTCATCAGCGAGGGGCTCGACCAGACCCGCGGCTGGTTCTATTCGCTGATGGCCATCTCGGCGATGCTCGGCCGGGGCATGGCGTTCCGCAACGTCCTCGTCAACGACCTGGTGCTCGACGCCGAGGGCCAGAAGATGTCGAAGACGAAGGGCAATGCGGTCGACCCCTGGGAGGCGGTGGGCGCGTACGGGGCCGACCCGCTGCGCTGGTATTTCGTCACGGTGAGCAATCCGTGGGTGCCCAAGCGCTACGACGAGCGCGGCATCGCCGAGGTGGCGCGCAAGTTCTTCGACACCCTCTTCAACACGTACCGCTTCTTCGCACTGTATGCGAACGTGGAGGGTTGGCGGGCCGACCAGGGACCCGCGGGTGGCGGGGATGCGGGGGACGGCGGGGACGGCAGCGGCGTGCCGGAACGGACGGTCGTCCCGCGCGAGGCGTCGCTCCTCGACCGCTGGATGCTCTCGCGGCTGCATCGCCTGGTGGCGCGCGTCCGGGCCGACCTGGACGACTACCAGTTCACCCCCGCATACCGGAAGGTTGCGCAGTTCGTCGACGAGGACCTCTCCAACTGGTACGTGCGGCGCAGCCGGCCGCGCTACTGGGGCAAGACCGGAGCCGCGGACGCCGATGCCGCCTTCCGCACCCTGCACCTCGCTCTGCGCACGGTGAGCCAGCTGATCGCGCCGGCGGCGCCCTTCACCGCGGACTGGCTGCACCGGGCCCTGACCGGAGGGGAGAGCGTTCACCTGTCCATTCTGCCGGAGGCGGACGAGGGGTGCCTGGACGATGGGCTGGAGCGGGAGATGGACGCGGTGCGCCAGCTCGTCACGCTTGGGCGGGCGGCGCGCGAGCAGGCGGGGGTGCGTGTGCGCCAACCGCTGCGGACGCTGCATGCGGCCATTCCCGGCATCGCCCTCCGGGCACCGGTGCTGGCGGTGTTGCGCGAAGAGTTGAACGTCAAGCAGATCGTGTTCGTGCGCGATGCCGGCGACCTGTTGCGTCTCGAGGCGCGCCCCAATTTCCGTACGCTCGGACCTCGCTTCCAGAAGCACAGCAACGCGGCCGCCGCGGCCATCCGTGCCCTCGGGCAGCCGGCGCTGCGCGCCTGGCGCGAGGGAGAGGCGGTGTCCATCACGGTCGGCGGGAGGAAACACCCGCTCGGCCCCGACGATCTCGAGGTGGCGGAAGTCGGGCGCGGAGACCTGGTGGTGCGCTCGGCCAGCGGCTTCACCGCCGCCATCGACCCCGGCCTGGACGACGAGCTGCGCGCGGAGGGGCTCGCGCGCGAACTGGTGAACCGGGTGCAGCGACTGCGCAGGGACTCGGGCCTGGAGGTCACCGACCGCATCCGGCTCGCCATCTCCGGCCCGGAGGGCGTGCGCGCCGCCGCGGCCCGCCACCGCAGCTTCATCGCGGGCGAGACGCTGGCAGTCGATCTCGTGGTCGCGGAGGAGGGGGATGGGGCGCCGGCGGCGTACACCAGCCATAGGGAAGTGACGTTCGACGGCACCCGCGCCGCGATCGCGCTGGCACACGCGGGCGGGTAGCCGGCCGTCGGATGGCGCCGCGACCCTCCGGGCCGTTCCTCCGGTGCGCGATGCCGGCTGGCCGGGGGGCGTCGTGACCGAGGCCGGCGCGCGGCGCGAAACGCTCATCGTCGGGGAGGGTCGCCCCGAGCGCCTAGACGCGTGGCTCGCCCGCCGCCTCGACCTGTCGCGCACGCGGGCGGCGCGGCTGGTGGAGCAGGGCCGCGTGCAGGTGGAGGGGCAGCCGGCCAGGAAGTCCGCGCCGGTGGCGGCCGGGCAGCGCGTCGATGTGGAGATCCCGCCGCCCGACCCGGTCGACCTCGTTCCCGAGGACATTCCCCTCGCGGTGGTCCATGAGGACGACGCGCTGCTGGTGGTGGACAAGCCCGCCGGGCTGGTGGTCCACCCCGCGCCGGGCCACCCGCGAGGTACCCTGGTGAACGCGCTCCTCCACCACGTCGCCGACCTGGCCGGGGTGGGGGGACGGCTGCGCCCGGGGATCGTGCACCGGCTCGACCGGGACACCTCCGGGCTGCTGGTGGTGGCCAAGAACGACTTGGCCCACCGGGCGCTTTCCGCCGAGCTGGCCGCGCGCAAGGTAGGCCGCACCTATCTCGCGGCCGCCTGGGGGCACCTGCGCGACACCCCAGTGACCGTGGACGCCCCCATCGGCCGCGATCCCCGGGCCCGGCAGCGCATGGCGGTGGTGGAAGGGGGGCGCCGGGCGGTCACCCACCTGGCGGTACGGGAGCGCTGGGAGGCGGCGGAGTTGCTCGAGGTACGCCTCGAGACCGGGCGCACCCACCAGATCCGCGTGCACCTGGCGCACATCGGACACCCGGTGGTGGGCGATCCCGTATACGGGGCGGGGCGGGAGCGGGGGGTGTCGGGGCCCGCCCGGCGCTGGGCGGGGGAGGTGGCGCGCCGGACCGGGCGCCAGTTCCTGCACGCGTGCACCCTCTCCCTCACCCATCCCCTGCTGGGAACGCGCATGCGCTTTCGTTCCCCCCTCCCTCCCGACCTGGCGGAGGTCGCGGAGTGGGCGCGAACGCACCGGTGATCCCGATGACCCTTCCCGGAATCCTCCTGCTGTGCATCTCTGCACTATCGCCACTTCCACCGCCCGATGCGCCCACCGATCAGGAAGCGTCAGGCTATTCCGCCCTCGTGCGATCCGGGATCACCATGCACTACGCCCCGGGCGATTCCCTGCGTGCCGAGCGGCTGCTGAACCTGCTGGTGAACGCGCCCGGGCTGCCGGGCCTGCCTCCGGGCCTCCCCGCCACGGCGACCGTCTACCTCGCGGCCTCCGAGGCCGACTTCCTGGAATTCGCCGGCGGTCGGGTCCCGGAATGGAGCGCGGGTCTGGCCATCCCCTCCACCGGCACCATCGTCCTTCCCATGTACGCCGACGACCGCACACGCGGCTGGAGCGAGGAGCGCGTGGCCCGGCACGAATGGGCGCACCTGGGTCTGCACGAATACCTGCGGGGCCTGCGCATCCCGAGATGGTTCTCCGAAGGGTATGCGGAATGGGCTTCCGGGGGATGGAACGCCGCCGAGGGGTGGCGTCTGCGCATCGCCATGGCGGGAGGCCGCACGCCCCCGCTGGACTCGCTCGCCCTGGTGTGGCCCAGCGACCGGGCATCAGCCGAGATCGCCTACATGCTCTCCGCGACCGCCGTCGAGTACCTGGTGGCATCCAGCGGCGAGCGTGGCCTCGCGCTCTTCCTGTCCCGCTGGCGCGAGGGCAACTCTTTCGAGGCGGCGCTGCGTCGTACCTTCGGTGTCACCAGCGGACAGCTCGAGGGAGACTGGGGCCGATACGTGCGCCGCCGCTACGGCTGGCTCCTGGTGCTTTCGCAGTCGCTCGTCTTCTGGGCGTTCCTGGGGACCCTGCTCGCCGTCATGGTGGTCGTGCGCCGCCGCCGCGGCCGCTGGCGCATGGCGCGCCTGCGTGCCACCGAACTCCCGAATGATCCCGCCTTCTGGCTTGACCCGCCCCGCGACCGAAAGGATCTTGGAACCCATGGCAAGGAAGCGAACCAACCGCCGGGCGGCCCGTAGCCGGGAGAAAAACCGCAACCGGGATGCCGGCTCACTGCGCTTTTCGAGCAAGAACGGCATCCTCGGCCTCGCCGGGCTGCTGGTCATCGTCCTGGGGTACGCCCTGCTCGCGCAGGGATCGATCACCGCGGCTCCCCTGCTGCTGGTTCTCGGCTACCTGGTGCTCCTGCCGCTCGCGCTCGTCCTCTAGTTCACGACGCGGAAGCACCCCGGTAGTCCGGGGGAGGTGACCCGAGGGGGCTGACGGCTAACCCCCATCCTGCCCGGGTCCGGGCCGCTTGAAGTCGACGATGTTCTCCCACTCGCGGGCATCGGAGCGTGCGACGACCGCCAACACCGGCTCCGTGTCGCTGAGGTTGAACACTTCGTGCGGCACGCCGGGCTCGATGAAGATGAAATCCCCGGCTTCGTTATCGAGCGTCTTCTCGAGCCGCGGCCCGAACTCATGGCGCACGTGGCCCTGAAGGATGTAGAGCATCACCTCGAAGTCCACATGGATATGGGCCCGCGCCACGCCGCCGGGCGGGATCATCGCCACGTTCATCGAGAGCGCGCCTGAACCCACGTTCTCGGCCCACATTCCCGTCTTGTATTCGATCCCGTTCCACGCGCGGTGCCTGCCGCCGGCCCGCACCGTGACGATCCCTTCGTGGCGCTCCACCTGTCCGGGAACTCCTCGGTTTCGGGTCATCTCCGACTCCCCGCTACGCGCCGCCTTGCGGCCCCGCTCGAACTCGTATCGCGTCAACCGACGCCTTCCATAACGCAACGCGTAGGATAGCGCCGGAACGAGGCGGTCGTCGAGTTGTGGATCGATGTGACCTCCGTGTACCATGTCCGCCTTCCTCCACTGGCCCGACCCCCTCCGCTGGAGTACGATGTAGCAAGTTGACCTCGTGCAGCCGAAGCCTTCGGCGAGGAGGATGATCATGTACCAGATTCCGAATCCGTCCCGCATCGCTGGCGTCCGTCTGACGGCACGCCTGGCGGTGTCGATCCCGTTCCTCGTGCTCGGTCTCGCGGATGCGCGCCAGGCCGCGGCGCAGGCCGAAGTGGTGGAAGGCCATGCGCCCTCGCGCCGCATCGAATCGATCCGCCCGCGCGCGGGTCCCGCGGGAACCCGCGTGAGCATCAACACCGGGGGGCTGCCCGCCATCACCCCGACCCGCATCGGGCTCGGAGCCGCGCAGTTCGGATTCGAGGAGATCGGCCAGGAGTTGACCACGGAGCGGGGCCGGATCGACATGACCGTCACCGTGCCTGAGTGGGCGCACCTCGACCGACCCACGGTGTTCATCGTCTTCGATTTCTATTTCCGGCCGCTCGCCCTCTCCAACTACTTCCACGCCACCGACGAGAACGGCATTCTCACCCGCCGGGGCCAGCTTATTCACGTGGGCGAACCGTGCTCGGTGCTTTTCGGCGAGTTCGGCGATGTCTACGCGCTGGAGGGCGAGGAGGGCGACTGGGAGATGGGGACCGAGGTGGTCGTCCAGGGCGTCCTCACCGAGAGTTCGCCGTGTCTGCACGAGACCACGATCTCGGTCCGAAGCATGCGGCCGGCGCGCAGCACTTCGCCGTAGCCTCAACCTGCCCCCAAGAAAGCCCTTCGGAGGGTCCGATGAGACGCCTGCTCCTCGCTCTTGCCTTCGTCCTCCTGGTGCCCTCCACGGCGCTCGCCACCTGGTCGATCATCGCCATCGATCTCAACACCGGGCGCGTCGTGATCGCCTCCGCCACCTGCGCGGCGACCGGGCCCGACCAGCTCAAGCTGCTGCAGGCGGTGGTCGTGCCCGGCGTGGGCGTGGCCGCCGCCCAGGCGGGCGTGGACCGCACCCACGAGAACCAGAAGCTCATCTTCGCCGAGCTGCAGAACGGCACCGATCCCGTCGAGATCATCCGCATGCTGGAGGAGGATCCCAACATCGAACGCCGCCAATTCGGCATCATCGACATGCAGGGCCGCACCGCCGGACGCTCGGGCGAGGGCAACCGGGCCGTGTCGCTGGACATCCAGGGGCGCAGCTCGGACAACATCCTCTACTCGGTCCAGGGCAACATCATCGCCACGACCGAGGCGCTCACCGAGCCCGCGCGCATCATGCAGGAGGGCAGCGACGACGTCATTGACCGCGTCATGCGCGCCATGGAGAGGGCCGACGAACTGGGCGGCGACAGCCGCTGCACCTGCGAGACCGAGCCCCTGCCGGAGGCCTACGCCGACTGCAACGGCAAGACCTCGCACGTCGCCTACATCCTCGCCGCGGATCCGGAAGACACGCTGGGCGAATTCGCCGACAACCATCCCGAGAACCTGCGCGCGCCCTACAACGACGGGGACTACCACCTCTATATCTCGGCCATCCCGACGAACACGCTGCCGCATGAGGATGCCAATCCGGTCCGAACCCTGCGCATGCGGTATGATGCGTGGAGGGCGTCCGCCGGGGGTTAGCTCCTGTCGTCGGAGCGGCTGCTGTACACAGATGGCAGGCGCGAAGCGGTAGTTCCCGCCCGGCTGGAAGGCCATCCCGGACGGTCTCCACGAGGCCTCGTTCAGCGCTTGGTGAGCGACCCGCACGAGTACGCCGGTCACCTCTCTGTCCGGGGCCATGGGCGATCCCCGGGAGGTTCACCGGAGTGGCGAAATCGTCACCCGCTCCGCCAGTCGCCTGCCTCGCTCATCCCGTATCTCGATTCCCCGTTCGGCGAATAAACGCCGCGGCTTCGTGTAACTCCTGGCGTACAACAGGTCACCGCAGTCCGAGCAGGTGCCTGCGCACATGGGAGTCATGATTGGACACCTCGGAGGCAACCGACAGCGTGCTCGTTGTTCGCGCGCAGCGTGGCGAGCGCGCGGCCTTCGGCGAACTCGTAACACGATACATGCGGCGCGCCTACCATGTCGCGCTCGGCCTCGTGGGGAACCACGACGACGCGCTGGACCTGTCCCAGGAGGCGTTCGCCAGGGCGTTCCGCGCGCGCGCCAGGATCGACCCCGAACGTCCCTTCTTCCCCTGGCTGTACCACATCATCCGACGACTCTGTTTCAACCATACACGGGACCAGCGGTCACGCCGCCTGACACTGGAGAAGGCGGGCGGTTGGCTTACCGATACGACGATGGGCCGGCGCCCTCTCAGGCCCGACCGGGCGGTGGAGCGCGCCGAACTGCGCGAACAGGTCGGCGAGGCCATCGGACGCCTGGCGGAGCGGGAGCGGGAGATGCTCGTCCTGAGAGAGTTCGAAGAACTCGGCTACCGGGAGATCGCCGAGTTGCTGGGCATTCCCATCGGAACTGTGATGTCCCGGCTCTATCAGGCGCGGCGGTCCCTCGCGCGCGAGATCGAAACGGCCGGAGCCCGGCCCCGCCAGGAGGGAGGTGCGGCCGATGAGTGAGAGCAACATGAGCCCGCCCGGCGACGAGCGGGTGCGGCATCTGATGATGGCCGAAGTAGACGAGGAGATTTCGGGAGAGGAACGCCGCGAACTCGAGTTGGCGCTCGAGGAAAACCCGGATCTTCGCGAGGAGCTGGAGACATTTCATCGCCTGAAGGAGGTCACCGATACCATGACTCCCTTGAAGCCCCCGGAGGAAACCTGGGACACCTACTGGGAAGACGTCTATCGCCGGCTCGAACGCGGCATCGGCTGGGTCCTGGTCTCGCTCGGAACGATCGCTGCCGGGACGTGGGCACTCTGGAACGCCGTCAGTGAGTTGATCCGGGATACGACGATGCCCGGCTACGTTCGTTGGGGCCTGCTCGCGCTCATCGCCGGCTTCGTGATCCTGTTCGTCTCGGTCGTTCGCGAGCGCCTGTTCACGCGCAAGGATGACCCGTACAAGGATGTGGTCCGATGATGCTCACTCCCCGAAGCGACCTCGCAGGATACCGAATCGTGAAGGAGTTCGGCCTCGTGCGCGGCAGCACGATCCGGGCGCGCCACCTGGGCCGCGACATTCTCGCCGGCCTGAAGACCATCGTGGGCGGCGAGATCCACGAGTACACGAAGATGATGGCCGAAGCGCGCGAGCAGGCGATCGATCGCATGGCGAGCGAAGCCGCGGCGTTCGGCGCCAACGCGATTCTCTCCGTCCGCTTCTCGACCTCCTACATCATGGGAGGGTCGGCGGAGATCGTCGTTTACGGCTCCGCCGTACAGGTCGAGGAGAACTGACCATGGTCCTGAGGATGATTGTGGCAGGCGGGTGTGTGATCGCCTCTCCGGCTCAGGCGCAGGAGCCGGACCCCGCGAGCCGGGGGAGCATCGAGGGGGAGTGGGCGGGAGCCGTGGCCCTGCCGGTGGGAGAGTTGCCCTTCTCGGTCACCTTCGAGCAGGCCGGCGGCGTGTTTTCCGCCACGATGGATATCCCCGCGCAGGGCGCGATGGGCCTGCCGCTCATCGCCGTCTCCTACGTGGATGGCCGCGTGCATTTCGAACTCGATTCCCCGATCGGGCGCGCCGTCTGGGACGGAGCCCATGCGGGCGACATGATCGAGGGCGAGTTCACGCAGGGAGGCTTGACGACAACCTTTTCCGCCTCGCGGGCCGGCGCCGGAGAGTCCGAGTCCGAGGAGCCGGTTCCGTACGATGTTGAAGAGGTGTCGTTCCAGAACGGGGAAACCCACCTGGAGGGCACGCTGACGCTGCCGGAGGGGGCGGGGCCGTTCCCGGGCGTGGTCCTGATCACGGGGTCGGGGCCTCAGGATCGGGATCAGGTCGTGTTCGGCTTCCCGGTCTTCCGGGTGCTTTCCGATCATCTCACGAGGCAGGGGATCGCGGTCCTCCGGTACGACGATCGCGGCGTGGGCGGCTCGACGGGGAGCGTCTCCGGCTCGACGACGGTCGACTTCGCGGGCGACGCGCTGGCCGGCCTCGCACGGCTGTCGGAGCATCCGGACGTCGATCCCGACCGAGTGGGTCTCGCGGGACACAGCGAGGGGGCCATCGTGGCGGCCGTGGCGGCCTCGCGTTCGGACGCCGTCCGGTTCGTCGTGTGGCTGGCGGGTTCAACCGTTCCCGGCACGGAGATCCTGTACGAGCAGGCCTCGGCCATCGCCCGCGCGGGCGGCGTGAGCGAGGACCGTATCGAATGGAACACCGACTTCCAGCGCCGACTGTTCGCGGCCGTGGAAGCCGGAGACGCTCTCGACGCCTACCGTGAGGAGTTGGAAGTCGCGCTTCGGGAAGCGCTCGACGAAATGACCGAAGAGGAGCGCGGGGCGATCTCCGACGAGGAAGCCTACGTGCAGGCCCAGATCGACGGGCAGATCAACCAGGTGGAAACTCCCTGGTTCCGCTTCTTCCTCACATACGATCCGACCGAGAGCCTTCGCGGCACGCGGGTGCCGGTGCTCGCGCTCTTCGGCGGACTGGACCTGCAGGTGGTCGTCGACCAGAATCGCCCGCCTCTGGAAACGGCGCTGGCCGGCAATCCGGACGTGACCGTGGAGGTGTTCCCGCGCGCCAATCATCTCTTCCAGGCAGCGACCACCGGATCACCCTCCGAGTACGGAGTGCTGGAACACAACTTCGTCGAAGGCTTCCTCGACACGATCTCGGACTGGATCCTCGCTCGCTTCGGTGGCCGCTAAGGGGGGGAGGATCCGCTAACTGGGCGCAACAAGGACGCCGGCCAACCAGCGCATCTGTGTGCCGACCGCATCGTTCACTCCGGCCTCCTGATCTGTGGGTACGGGCATGCCACAGATCGTAGGCCATCAGGAACTCAAAGCTTGGTGTCTCACCGGAGCGATTCGTTCGACCGCTCCACGATACCGGATGGGTGCATCGAGGGCCAGCCGGGGACGGGGCCCTTGACCGGACACAGATCATCAATTACTCTCCCATCATGTCCGGTCACAGGTAGAGGAGATACAAATCATGCCAAGGAAGCGTAACCAGCACGTTGTCCCAACGAAGGATGGGTGGGCCGTCAAGCGCGCAGGTAGCCAGAAGGCAACGAAGGTGTTTGGCACCCAACAGGAAGCAATCGACAGGGGACGTGAGATCGCTAGGAATCAACAGTCCGAGCTGTTGATCCACGGACGCGATGGGAGGATCCGGGAGAAGAACACATACGGCCGAGACCCCTACCCGCCGACGGGATGAGCGTATCATCCTCAACTGGAAGTAGCGTTTGGCACTGGTTCAGGCATTTCAGCTACCTGGTTGTCGCTTTTGGTTTTACACCGGCGACCACGAACCGCCACACTTCCACGCACGAGCTGGCGACGCGTGGGAAATCCGCGTGTATTTCCTGCAGGAGCCCCCGGAACACAAGGTGAAGTTCGCCGTGAGGCACGTTCCCGCCCGGATGGTGAAGCAAATCCTGCACTTGGCTGCCACGCATCGCGCGGAGTTGCTGCAAGAATGGGAGCGGAGTCAGGCCGATGAGTGAAGAAAGACCATTCAGCCACGTTGCCTTCTACGGGACGGTGCAGGATTGCTTGCCGGACGCCGAGTTGCGCTGTTTGGCGCGACAGCTCTCTACCAACACGTGCACCGGGCCGGAGCCGACCCTGGTCGTGGCTCGGGCAAGTGAGCTGATGCGACCGGACCGGGTCACGCTACCGGACTGGGTGAATACGGAGACACGCTATCTGGTCGTGCTGGACGTGCCGGAGCAGACCGTGCTTCGTCTCGCCTCGACGCTTCGACTTCACAAGCCGGATCGGCGGCTGCAGGTGTGCCGGGACCCGACGGTTGTTAAGCGCCTTGTCATCGCGCTCAACAGGCCGTCCCCGTGGGAGGGCATCCTTGACGCATACGTCCTCGATGACTTTCTGGTGGTGGTCCTCGGGGACATGAGCGTACGGGAGTTTCCGCTCGACAGGCTTCCCCGGGTCAGGCGGCTTGAGCCAGCAGTGGTCGACCGGTTCGTGATCGATTCAGCCGGTTCCTACCTGCATTGGCCCGACCTGGATGTCCATATGGGTCCTTCTCAGATGCTGCAGGCCGTAGATCCCATGTATCTGTCCGACGTGGAAATCCGTCGATACCAGATGGAGAACGTGTCGCAGGTCCTCCTTGACATGAGAAATGATCGGCAACTGAAGCAGACGGATATCCCGGGGTTGTCAGGGCGGCACGTCCGCCGATTGGAAAAGGAAGCAGCACGCCTCACCGTTGACGCAGCCACCAAGTTCGCGAGTGCGTTCGGCATGACGCTGTCCGGGTTCCTGGACGAACTGAGCGAGCGAATAACGGCTCTGCGGGAGCGTACAGAGACAAGTCGGCCGCTCGAGCGGGTGCTGGCCTGAGCGTTCGATCTCGAAAAGCCCAACACCTCTCAGCTGAGACGACAGCGGCTTCCTATGGTACCCTGTCAAACCGAAGAAGCGTGACCCTGGGTTCGATCGCCGCCGAGTTGAGCACCTTCTGGGAAAAGCCGGGTGCCACCAGGATGCCTCGCATCTTGTCTGCGGGTACACCGCTCGACTCCAGGTTCCCCATGTAGGACGTGAGCTGGGTATAGTCCCCCGGCGTTCGTCGCGATCCAGCGTCCGCCCGTACCACCACTCCCTTGGATCGTCGCTGTTGACGATCACGTCGAACGCGCCAAGGATGTGGGCACGTGTCACCGCTGGTGTACTGGGCAGCGCTCCGAGCACTTTAATGAAGTCCGAGTCGCTGACTGTCGCCGACCGGTGAGGTGGCTATGTACCGGTCCCGGTTTTCTGGACAAGTGGACGGCCTAAACATCAGGCCGCCTTCCGGCTGAGCTTCTCGCGGGCACGGGCCGGGGTCATGTACCCGTGCCGCTGGAGGAGCCAGCCGTTGTTGTAGCGCTCGATGAAGGCCCCGATCACCGCTCTGGCCTCCTCGAGGGTTTCGAAGTCGTGCAGATGGATGCACTCCTCCTTGAGGGTGCGGATGAAGCGCTCCGCGACGCCGTTGCACTCGGGCTCACCCACGTAGGCCGGTGTGGAGCGGATGCCGAGCCACTTGATCTCGGCCTGGAACTGCCTGGCCCTGTACTGCGAGCCCCAGTCGTGGCGCAGACCGAGACCCAGGGCGATCGCCTTGCCGAAGCCGCCCATGTGGCCCCGCACCCCCTGGCGGACCGGCTCCAGCGCCGCCCAGCGGTCGCCCTTCTTCGCGACGTGCCAGCCGACGACGTCCGAGGTGCAGTGGTCGACGGCCGCGAAGAACCAGCACCAGCCCTCCGCCTTCGTCCAGAACCGCGACGCGTCCGTGCCCCAGAGTTCGTCCGGCCTTCCGGTCCGGATCCGGCCGCTGTGGGTCCGGTCCCCTCGGGGATGGCCCCGCCGCACCGGCGCCAGCAACCCGTGCTCCCGCATCAGCCTGAGCACACGGTTCTTGCCGACCCGGATCTCCCTGGCCGCAAGGCGCGCCTTCACCTTCCGGTGGCCCTCGCCGAGGAACGGACTCGGCTTCAGCACCGTCCGGATCTCTTCCACCAGCTCCTCGTCACTCAGTGCCGTCTTCGGCCCGCGCTTTCCGGGCTCCCGGCGATCGGACTCCGGAGGTCGCCCCCGCAAACGCGTACACGCTCGAACGCGCCACCCGCCAGGTCTCACACACCATCGTCAGCGGGTAGGGGCGGTTCGTCGCCGGACTCACCCGTCCAAGCGCCTCAAGAGCTTCCTCAGCTCGTCCCCGTACCCCCTTTTTTCGAGAAGCTCCGCCTGCAACTCGACCCGCATCGTCATCTCCCCCAGCTTCGCCCGGGTCCGCATCAGCTCGACGCCGTGGCCGGTTCTTCTTCTTCAGCCCCTGCTGGCCCCCCTCCAGGAACTCCCGCCGCCATCGCTCCAGCTCCGGGGGCGCTACGCGAATCTCCCGGCTCACCTCGCCGATGTCCTCCCCCCGCAGCAGCCTCAAGACCACCTCGACCTTCCGCTGCGCGCTCCACCGCTTGGGGAGGCCGGCCGGCCTCCCCAAGCGGCCCGCGCCGTCCTGCTCGTCCGTCCTCCGAGACATCCCGTGCCTCCTCTCCCTTGGACCCCGGATGGGTTGCCAATCTACTGTCCAGAGAAATCGGGGGCACTATAGCTACAGCAAGTTCAACGGCCGCTAGTCATCGGCCACGGGTGCTCAAGTTCGAAACGAGGTGTATCAGGGCGAGCGACACCAGGATCTACGTGCAACGATCCTTAGGCCATCAACGGCGTTGCTTTGGCTCGAGGATGCGAGTCGATTTCACAGGCAGAGAGCGCCGAACTGCCGGGCTACACGTCCCGTCGTCGGACTCCATCCGTCGGCCAAACCGTCGACTGCGCAACACGGAGGTTCCTACGCTGCCGTTCATGTACTCGGAATCAAGGAAGCCGGCCCTCCGATCCCTGCCAGCACCGCCACCACATCCGATAACCCCGGCGCTCGCTCGCGAGGAAACGGGCCGGCCTAGCGACACGCCTCCGCGAGCATCGAGACGATCTGTTCGTCGCCAGCGCCATGAGCGCGTGCACCCGGGGTCGCCGGGGGAAGATCGCGGGGGAGCGCGGGATCGGCCCCCACGGCGAGCAGAAACCGCACCATGTCCCGATGGCCCTTGCGGGCCGCCCAGGCGAGCGGCGTGCCGTGGTACTGGTCGTCGAGGGCGTTGATGTTGCCGCCGTGCTCGAGCATCAGGCGCGCGTTGGGAACATCGCCGCGTCCGGCATAGTGGTGGAGCGCGGTTTTGCCCTGCCAGTCGGGACGATTGGGGTCGAAACCTGCGGCGAGGAGGTGCTCAAGGACCGGTCGGGAGGTGACGCTGACATTCGGATCCCCCCGGCGTAGCGAGCCACCGTGGAGGCGCCGCGCCGTGTCCGGGTCGGCCGAGAGCAGGAGTTCGGGCAGCGCCAGATCGTTGCGGGCGAGGGCCTCTTCGGCAAACTCGCGTGTGCGTGCCACGGGTGCGCGGGTGTTGATCGCGTCGGCCAGGTCGCCCGCGGTCATGGACCAGATCGGTGTGGTCGCACCGTAGTCGCGGAGAAGGCGCTCGATCGTGGTCGTCGCGTCGCCCGCCCGGGCCACCGTGATGCCCAGACAGCTGTTGGACGAGTCGGGGGCGGAATTGGGATCGGCCCCATGGTCGAGCAGCACCTCCACCATGGCGGTGTCGCCCCGTGCACACGCCATCCACAGCGCGTGCCCGTCGGGGGCGAGTTCTTCCGGTTGGCTCGGATCGGCGCCATGGTCGAGTAACAGGCCCACGACGTGGAGATGGCCGGCGCGTGCGGCGTAGGTGAGTGGGTTGCGCCGTCCCGAGTCGAGGGAGCGGGCGCGCGCGGGATTCTCCTCCAGCAGGGCACGGACCCGCTGCAGGTTGCCCGTGGCGCACCCCGTGGACAGGTCGAAGGTCGCGCCGACCGCCACGAGGGCACCTAGCACGTCGGTCGCGCCAGGGTGCGCGACGCCCTTCAGTTCGCGCCACACCCGGAATTCGTAGTCTCCGTTGTAGAGGAGCTGTAACGGGGTTTGCCCGTCGCTGCGGCGGGCGTTCGGGTCCGCGCCCTGGTCGACCAGATGCCGCAACAGGCCGGGCTGGCGGGTCATGACTGCCCAGTGCACCGCGTTGTTGCCCTGGAGGTCGGCCGCAGCGGCCAGGCACGGTCTGTGGCGCAGCGCCTCCTCCACCCGCTGTTCGTCGCGCGCCACCATGGCATCCAGCAGATTGGCGAAGCGGGGATGGTAGCCGAAGCGGGCGCGGGCTTCGGCCTCCAGAATGCTGCGGACTTCCTCAAATCCCATCGCATGGGCGCGTCGCACCAATTTTTTCCATCCCGAGTCCATGAAGCGGACGCGGCCCGGTTCGGCGCCCGCCTCCAGCAGCCCGCGCACCACCGCTGGCCGGTTGGCGTAGGCGGCGAAGTGAATCGGCTGGGTGTACCAGTGCTGCGCGTGGACGAGGGCGGGATCGTGAGCGATCAGTTTCCGTACCCGATCCAGGTCACCGTCCCGGCACGCCTGGAAGAAGGTCCATGCCTCCTCGCCGTCGACCGGGTCGACATCGTGGATGTACCGGCCCGTCATCGCCGGCGGGCGGGTGCGGGGCGGGCGAGGGTCGGTCACCAGCCCCTGCGCGCCGCACGAAGAGCCGGGTTTCTTCCGGGGAGAAGCGGGCGTTCCTCCGTCCCCTCAACCGTCTTGAAGCGTGGCAACATCGAGCGTTGGCCCTCCATGCCTATCACCCTGCAGAGCGCGTCGGCGGGCTTTCGCCTTCGGCCGGGGGCTCGGAAGCGATAATGGCCTGCAGCTGCTCGACGTGTCGCACGAGCGCGGTACGGCCTACCTCAGTGAGCCGGTAGCGGGTCTGCGGGCGACGGCGCACGAAACGCTTGCGCTCAGTGACGTAGCCGCCGTCAATCAGCTTGGCCAAGTGGGCGCTCAGGTTGCCGTTGGTGGTCCTAACCGATCGCTGAAGTTGGGTGAAGGTAGCCCACTCCACCGACACCAGCTCCGCGATGACCGCCAGACGCACGCGGGAGAGCAGGAGTTCATACATCGGCACGCCTGCTCCACAACACGACGCCGGGAACCACGAGCCCGGCCAGCCAGCCGAGCGCAAGTGTGCCGGAGAACCAGAGCGGAACGAAACCTGCGATGACGGACGCAGCAAGCAGCGCGACTCCACCCAGCATCAAGGGCCGGCTCGCCTGAATGCCTACGACGAGTAGCGCGATACTGCAGCTACCGGTCCAGAACAACGACATCGCCCTTGCAGGGATCACCGTGCCTTGGGCGGTCACGTTCAGGAGCAGCGCCACGCCGAGGGCCACGCCGAAGGTGATTCCCACCTGGGAGTCGACCTGCGTCTCGCGCTCCGCGCCGTGACGATCTGAGGCCCAGACGGTGACACCGATGGCGAGCATCATCAGGGCAACATGAAAGGACGCGTCGGGCGGCACGGCGAAGCCCATCTCTCGGCCCTGATGAACCCCGTTGATGATGGCCGCGCACAGGCCCCACGTGACGAGAATCAGTGGTGGGAGGTGCAGCGTCCGATCCGCCGCATGAAGAATCCTGTCGACTACGGCCAGATCGTCGTGTGCGGTGGTCTTGTTCATGTCGGGAATAGGCTCCTTGTTGAAATGTGATTTGTAAAACAGACTAATTGACGTACAAGTGTAATCTGCAAAAGTCGCACGGTCAAGCATCAGATCTGCGGGTGGTCCGAGCCCGGTCTCGCCGGACAGCAGGCGGGCGGGCGTCTGTTCGGGGAGCATTACCGCCCGACGGGGCAGGAGCCCGCGTTACATGGTTGCCAACCGAGGTGCGTGGCTCCCGGGCGAAGGCGTAGCGCGGCTGGCACTGCTGACGGCTGCCGGTCGACGAAGGTCCGCCCGGACAGGTTTTCGAGGAGCGTCGGAGGGGTCGTCAGGAGCCAGTCTTGACGAACACAATTGGCGGACATGCTGTACCCAGATACTGTAAGTTCACCGGGGCGCTTAGCTCAGTCGGTTCAGAGCGCCTGCCTTACAAGCAGGAGGTCGGCGGTTCGAATCCGTCAGCGCCCATGGCCGGGATCATCCCCGCGAGGTTCCGCAAACGCTCCATTCCGTGTATCCTGTCCTGTCCTTCCGTCGGATGGGGCAGTCCGGCGGTGTCGGGTGCACCCACAACGCAGGAGATGTAATGAACAAGAAGGAAATGGCGGCCGCTCTCGCGCAGCAGGCCAACCTCTCCCAGGCGAAGGCAGCGGACGTGCTCAACTGCATCTTCGACACAAGCGGCGGATCGGGCATCATCGCCGGCGAACTCGACGCGGGTGGCAAGGTGACGCTCCCCGGGTTCGGCAGCTTCGGGGTCAAGTCGCGCGCCGCGCGCACCGGGACCAACCCGGCCACCGGCCAAAAGATCACCATCGCGGCGAAGAAGTACGCGTATTTCAAGCCCGGCAAGCCGTTGCGGGACCGGGTAGCAGGGGGATAGATCCTCGGATGTAGCTGTACGCAGCACGGAGAGCATTCCGGCGCGCCCGGACGTGGCTGGATGGCAGTGCCCGCGATTCCGGCCGACCCATGCCCAGGTGGCCTGATCGATATCCCGCTGGCGCGCCGGATGCTCTCTCCGAATCCTCAACCCTCAGGACCCTGGTCGACCGAAACGTGAATCCCTCCGCCCCCTCGCCGGTCGAAACTGCGGGCGAGCCGCGCGCGCACGACGAGACGGCGGGCAGGGCGGCGCGCTGGGCCAAGGTCATCGACCACTCCCGGTGCATCGGCTGTCATGCCTGCACCACCGCATGCAAGTCGGAGAACGAAGTTCCGCTGGGGGTTACACGCACGTACGTCAAGTACGTCGATGCCGGCCACTTCCCGCGCATCCGCCGCGCGTTCCAGGTTACCCGGTGCAACCAGTGCGAGGATGCGCCGTGCGTAACGGCCTGTCCCACCTCGGCCATGTACCGCCGGTCCGACGGGATCGTGGACTTCGACAAGGAGGCGTGCATCGGCTGCAAGGCCTGCATCGCCGCCTGTCCCTACGATGCCATCTTCATCAACCCCGAGGATCATTCCGCGGAGAAGTGCAACTTCTGCGCGCACCGCCTCGACATCGGTCTCGAACCGGCGTGCGTGGTGGTGTGCCCCACGGAAGCGATCCTGGTGGGGGATCTCAACGATCCGCTGGCCAAGGTGACCCGGATGGTGCACGAGGACGCCCTCACGGTCCGGCGCCCGGAGAAGGAGACCCGCCCGAAGCTCTTCTACAAGGACGCGCGCCAGGCGACTCTGGACCCGCTGGCGGCGGCGCGGCCCGAGGGGGGTCTCTTCATGTGGAGCGAGCAGGGGAGCGGCGCCGACCAGGTGACCTCGGGCCACCCCGGGCCGGGCAACTCGTCCGCCGCCGCGATCCTGAGCTACGACGTGCCCCACAGCGCTCCCTGGGACGCGCGCGTCAGCCTCTACACCTGGACCAAGTCGATCGCGGCCGGAGCGTATCTGGCGCCCCTGCTGCTCATCCTCTTCGGGGCGCTCTCGTGGACGGACCCGCTCTGGCTCTTCGGCGCGCCGCTGCTGGCGATGGCCTTTCTGGCTGTCACCACGGGCCTTCTGATCTGGGATCTGGAGCATCCCTGGCGCTTTCACTACATCCTCCTGCGTCCCCAGTGGCGAAGTTGGCTGGTGCGGGGAGGATTCGTGCTGGCGGGTTTCGGGGCCGTGCTGGCAGGCCACCTGGGCGCGGCCTGGGCGGGAGCCTCCGGTGTCGTTCGCGTGCTGGCGCTGGCCGGAGTCCCGCTGGCCGCGATGACGGCGGTGTACACGGCCTACCTGTTCGCCCAGGCGAAGGCCCGCGACCTGTGGCAGAATCCGCTGCTGCCGCCCCACTTCCTGGTGCAGGCGCTGCTCGCGGGCGCGGCCGCGGTCCATCCCCTGGCGGCTCCCGGCGTGCGTCCGCTGCTGGCCGGAGGTTTCGCGGCCCTCACCGCCGCCCACCTCCTTCTGGTCCTGGGCGAGATCACCATCACGCACGGCACCGCCCACGCGCACCTGGCCGTCCGCGAGCTGACCCGGGGACGCTTCGCCGCGTGGTTCCGGGCAGGCATCCTCCTCAGCGCAATCGGACTCGCCGCCCCCTGGATCGGGCTGCCCGCCCTCCTCGCCGGGCTCCTGGGACTGCTGGCCTACGAGCACGCCTACGTGCAGGCAGGACAGGCCGTACCCCTGGCTTGAGGGATCGCGCGATGAAGCACGGCGACCACGGGATCGAGCCATGAAGAACGGCGGCCAGGCGGACCTGAAGCGCCTGAACGAGCGGGTGTCCGCCGCCCGCCGGGAGGCGGAAGAGCGCGGTGAGAGCTTCTATCCGGGGCCCAGCCGCGTGCACCTGGCCTCGTTTCCGCCGAAGGAGCGCTGGGACGACTGGGTGGAACTGGATTCGCGCGCGTGGCCCCGGCGGGTCGAGAAGCGCTACATGCTGGTGCCGACCACCTGCTTCAACTGCGAGTCCGCGTGCGGGCTGCTGGCCTACGTGGACCGCGACACGCTCGAGGTGCGCAAGTTCGAGGGCAACCCCGAGCACCCGGGATCGCGTGGCCGCAACTGCGCCAAGGGCCCGGCGACCGCCAACCAGGTCACCGATCCGGACCGGATCCTCTATCCCCTGAAGCGCGCCGGCGAGCGCGGCTCCGGGCAGTGGACGCGGGTGAGCTGGGACGAGGCCCTGGACGACATCGCCGGACGCATTCGCCGGGCGCTCGAGGAAGGGCGGCAGAAGGAGATCATGTATCATGTGGGCCGCCCCGGAGAGGACGGTTTCACCGAGCGCATGCTGGCGGCGTGGGGCGTGGACGGCCACAACTCGCACACCAACATCTGCTCGTCCGGCGCGCGGGCCGGCTACCACCTCTGGATGGGGATGGACCGCCCGAGCCCCGACCACGCGCACGCGCGCGTCATCCTGCTCGTGTCGAGCCACCTGGAGACCGGGCACTACTTCAATCCACACGCCCAGCGCATCATCGACGCCAAGGCCAGCGGGGCGAAGCTCGTGGTTCTCGACACCCGCCTCTCCAACACCGCCACCCACGCCGACCACTGGCTGTCCCCCTATCCGGGCTCGGAGGCGGCCATCTTCCTGTCCATCGCCCGCTGGCTGGTCGCGAACCGGCTCCACGACCGCGACTTCGTGCGCCGCTGGTGGAACTGGCGGGAGTTCATGGCCGAGGCGCACCCCGATCTTCCGCCCGACTTCGAGCGATTCGAGGAGAAGCTCGAGGAGATGTACGCCGAGTACACCTTCGAGTACGCGGCGCGCGAGTCCGGGGTGGAGGCGGATACCATCGAAGCTGTGGCCCGCATCGTGGCCGGGGCCGGCACCCGGCTCTCGACGCACAACTGGCGCAGCGCGGCAGCGGGCAACCTCGGCGGCTGGCAAGTGGCGCGCACCCTCTTCCTGCTCAACGCGCTGATGGGCGCGGTGGCCACCGAGGGGGGCACCCATCCCAACTCGTGGAACAAGTTCGTGCCGCGTCCCATCCATCTCCCCCCGCATCCCGAGCACTGGAACGAGCTCACCTGGCCCGCCGAGTATCCGCTTGCGCTGATGGAGATGTCCTTCCTCCTGCCGCATCTCCTGAAGAGGAGCGGCGATTTCCTCGATGTCTACTTCACGCGCGTGTACAACCCCGTCTGGACCAATCCGGACGGCTTCTCGTGGATTGAGATGCTCACCGACACGGAGCGGGTCGGCCTGCACGTCGCCCTGACGCCGACCTGGAACGAGACCGCGCATTTCGCCGACTACGTGCTCCCCATGGGGCTCGGCTCCGAGCGCCACGACGTGCACTCCTACGAGCAGTACGCGGGTCAGTGGGTGGGCTTCCGCCAGCCCGTGCTGCGCGCCGCGCGCGAGCGCCTGGGCGAGACCGTCTCCGATACCCGCGAGACCAACCCGGGCGAGGTGTGGGAAGAGAACGAGTTCTGGATCGATCTCACCTGGCGCGTCGATCCCGACGGTGACCTCGGCATTCGCTCGTTCTTCGAATCGCGCGCGCGCCCGGGGACGAAGCTCGGCGTCGACGAATACTACGGATGGATGTTCGAGAACTCCGTTCCGGGACTGCCCGACGCGGCCGCCCGGGAAGGCGTCACGCCTCTCGAATACATGCGCCGCTACGGGGCGTTCGAGGTGGCCTCGAGGACGGGCGCGCTGCACGAGGAGCCGGTCCCCGGCGCCGAACTCGACGATGTCCGGATCGACGCGGACGGCCGCGCCTTCACCCGCGCGCCCAAGCCCGACTCCCCCAACGTGGTGCCGCTGCCCGTGGTGGACGGGGACGCCGACGGGCGCCGCCGCGCCGGAGTCGAGGTGGATGGCCGCATCGTCAGAGGTTTCCCCACGCCCTCCGGACGGCTGGAGTTCTGGTCGGGCACCCTCGCGGAGTGGGGCTGGCCCGAGCTGGCCACTCCCGGATACACGCGCAGCCACATCCACCGCGAGAACCTGGAAGAGGGGCAGATGGTGCTCATCTCCACCTTCCGGGTTCCGATCCAGATCCACACTCGCAGCGCCAACGCCAAGTGGCTCGACGAGATCGCCCACACTAACCCGCTCTGGATCCACCCGCGCGACGCGGGCGGGATGGACGTCCGCACCGGCGACCTGGTGCGGGTGGAGACCGAGATCGGTCACTTCGTGGTGCGCGCCTGGGTCACCGAGGGGATTCGTCCCGGAGTGGTCGCGTGCAGCCACCACATGGGCCGCTGGAAGGTGACGGACCACGGCCAGAACCAGGCCATGGCCACCGTCGACCTGGAACGCGGCGAGGAGGGCTGGTCGCTCAGGCGGCGCAAGGGCGGAGGGCCCTACGAGTCGGCGGATGCCGACACCAGCCGCATCTGGTGGACCGACGTGGGGGTGCATCAGAACCTGACCTTCCCCGTGCATCCCGACCCGATTTCCGGATCGCACTGCTGGCACCAGGCGGTGCGCGTGAGCGCGGCACGCCCGGGGGACGCGTACGGCGACATCTCCGTGCACGCCGGTCTCTCCGGCCGGGTCTTCCGCAAATGGCTCGAGCAAACGCGCCCGGCCGGGAGCGTTTCTCCCGACGGCACCCGCCGCCCCTACTGGCTGCTCAGGCCGGTGCGTCCCACGCGCGAGGCGTACCAGCTGCCCGCGGACGATCCTGCGGCAGGTTAGCACCTCGTGGAGGTCATCCGCGCGCTGGCGACGCTGGCCGAGCCTCCGCACCCCGCCATCGCACCCATCGCCCGCGCCCTCGATCTGCCCGGACTCCCGCGGCCGGCCGACCACACCGAGCTCTTTCTCTTCCAGCTGTATCCGTTCGCCTCGTTCCACGTCGGCGCGGACGGGATGCTGGGTGGTGAGGCCGCCGACCGGGTGGCGGGCTTCTGGCGCGCGCTGGGCAGGGAAGTACCCGGCGAGCCGGATCACCTGAGCGCGCTGCTGGGCCTGTATGCGGGGCTTGCGGACGCCGAAGCGCGGGAGTCTGCCGGAGCGGGCCGGATTCTGCGCCGCGAGAGCCGCAAGGCGCTCCTCTGGGAGCATCTGCTCTCCTGGCTGCCGCCCTACCTGCACGCCGTAGGCGAGATCGCCCACCCCTTCTATCGGCAATGGGCCGAACTCCTGGGCGCCGCCCTTCTCTCCGAGGCTGCGGAACTCGGCGCGCCGGATCGACTGCCCCTGCACCTGCGCGAGGCGCCGCCCCTGGAGGATCCGCGCATAACCGGAGGAGAGGCCTTCCTCAGCCAGCTGACCGCGCCCGTGCGCACCGGCATGCTCCTGACGCGCGCGGACCTGGCGCGCTGCGCCGGCGAGGTGGGGCTCGGGCGACGCGCCGGGGAGCGCCGCTTCGTGCTGAAGGCGCTACTCTCCTCGAGTCCCGGGGACACGCTCGATTGGCTCGGCTTGGAGGCCGCCCGCTGGCGCGGAGTGCACGAGGGCTACCGCGCGGAGGCCGAAGCCGTTTCCCGCTTCTGGACGTCCAGGGCGGACGCCGCCCACCGTCTCCTGGTCGAGCTGGCGCGCGAAGCCGGGGGGACGCTCGCGGACGACTGAGTCACTGCGCGCCTTCGCCGCTGTCGCCCGCCGCCCCGCCCGGGATCTCCGCGCTCGACACTTCGCGCTTGCTCGTCCCGTATGGGCGCCATCCAAGCCGACCCGGACCCACGGAGGACATCGATGACGGAAACAGCCGGACACACCTGGAACAGAAAGCTCATCTGGGCCGGAGGGGCGGTGGCCGCGGCCGCGGTCGCCCTGTCGGCGATGGACGGTACCGCAGTCCAGGCGTCGCAACAGGAATACCGCATTGCAGGCAGCCATGTCGCCGTATACAACCTGGCGGGCGAGGTGAGCGTCGTCCCGGCAACCGGCAACGACGTAGTCGTCACCGTGAATGCGCGGGGCGCGGACGCGGAGACCCTGACCGTCGAGTCAGGCGAGATTCGAGGCGTGCAGACCCTGCGTGTCCGCTATCCCTCCGACCGCGTCGTCTACAGCGACATGGGCGGGAACTCCCGAACCCAGGTCCGAGTCCGCGGCGACGGGACCTTCGGCCACGGCGGATTCTCGCGCGGCGAGCGCGTGGACATCCGGAGTTCGGGCAGCGGGCTCGAGGCCTGGGCCGACCTCACCATCGCGGTGCCCCCCGGCCAGCGCTTCTCGCTGTACCTTGGCGCGGGCGCAACGGAGGCGCGCGATGTCGCAGGGGATCTCGAACTCGATACCCAGTCGGGTTCGATCGAATCCGCGGGCACCTCCGGGAGCCTGAGCATCGATACCGGATCGGGATCGGTTCGGGTGGCGCGCGCGAACGGAGACCTCGACGTCGATACCGGCTCGGGACAGGTCACGCTGGATGGCGTGGCCGGCGAGCGCGTGCTCGTCGACACCGGCTCGGGAAGTGTGCACGCGTCGGACATTCGTTCGGAATCGGTGGAGGTGGACACCGGGTCGGGTCGCATTACCTTGCTGGCCGTGGAGGCGCCGGACATCATGTTGGACACCGGCAGCGGCAGCGTGGAAGTGGACCTGGTCGCCGACGTCGAGCGGCTGGAAGTGGACACCGGGTCGGGCGGCGTGACGCTGCGCGTCCCGGGCGATCTGGGCGCGCGCATGGAAGTGGACACGGGCAGTGGCTCGATCGATGTGGAGGTCCCGATCGATGAAAGCACGCGGCGGCGCTCCTATCTGCGCGGCACCATCGGTGACGGCCGGGGCAGCATCGTGGTCGACACGGGTTCGGGGTCCATCCGCGTCCTTGGCCGCTGACATCCCGGCAACTTCCCCGGCCCGGAAGGTTGCCGGGCCGGGGATGTTCGCGTCCGCGGTCCGTCGGAGGCGCTGACGGCGGGTGTTTCGCTTCCAGCACCCGGTTCAGGTCCGGTTCCAGGACATCGACGTGGGCGGCCACGCCCATCACTCGAGGGCGCTCTCCTACTTCGAGGAGGCGCGGGCCGCCTACTGGCGGGAGATTGCGGGGCGCCGCACGCCGGAAGATGTGGACTACATCCTCGCCGAGGCCCGCATCCGATATCACGCGCGGGTGCTCTACCCCGACCGCCTCAACGTGGGCGCGCGAGTATCCGTTCTCGGCAAGAAGCACTTCGTCATGGAATACGAGGTGCGATCGGGCGAGGGAGGGCTGCTGGTTTCGGGCAGCACCGTGCAGGTGATGTACGACTATGGCGCCGGGGCGAGCCAGCGGATTCCGCCCGAACTCGCCGAACGCATCCGCGCCCATGAGGGGCCGCTTCCCGCCCGGCGGGGATCCTGACGCGCCCGCCCGGGTTACAGGAAAAATCGAACACCGTGCCGGCGGGGCTCCGATGGCCAATCCGGTTCGCTCTTGACGCGCTGCGTGTCAACGCCCCCTTTGTATTTCGGGGTCGGTTGACCGTCTCCCGCGCGCGGGTATAGTTTGCATAGCTTTCCGGGTAACCTTGGCGGAGTTAGGAGCGATGTTCTTCAGGTTGGCATTCCCCCGGCTGGGAGTCGCGTTGCTTGCGGCGCTCTTGTTCCCGGCGCTCGCGTCGGCGCAACAGGAAGTGCAGGGACGCTTCAGGGTCATGATCCCCGACCTCTTCCCGGGAGAGGACACCGGCCGGGGCTTCGGAGAGGACGTGGCCGAAGAGCTTCGCGATCTCATCAACCAGCTGCCCACCCACGAGCCGGTCGAGCGCAACGAAATCCGCGACGCCATGCGTCAGTTCGACATCGACCGCGACGACCTGAACTGCATCCGCTCGCGCCAGCTCGCGACCCAGATCAACGCCGAGCTGGTCATGTGCGCGAACTACACGGAGGGACGGGACGACTGGACCATCATGGACATCCAGTTCGTGAGCGTGGCATCCGGAGAGAGCTTCACGGTAGACGATTTCACCGTTCCGGATGACGATGGCGACGAACTCGCCGCGCAACACATCTTCGGCGTTTTCGACGGATACGTGGAGCAGTTGCGCTTTGCGGCCATCTGCCAGGAGTACTTCGGCAGCCAGCAGTGGGCCAACGCCCTCCAGAACTGCGACCGGGCGATCGAGGGCAACCCCAGTTCGGAGGGTTCGCGTTACGCCCGCGCCCGGGCGGTGATGGAGCTGGGAGACCGTCGGGAGGGTCTCGACGAAATGCTGCGGGTCCTCGACCTCAACCCCTTCAACGAGAACGCGCTCCAGTTCGCCGGGATGCTCTCCGCCGAATTCGGCTTGAACGAGGAGTCTCTGAGACACTACACCGCCTACCTCGAACTCAACCCGGGAAGCGCCGCCGTGCGCATGCGGGTTGCGTATGATCTCGCGACCGCCGGAAACGCCGAGGGCGCGATGGTCCTGATCGAGGAAGGCGTCGCGATGGACGATACCAACGACGACCTCTGGGAGCAGCTGGGGGGATTCGCCTTCACCGCGGCCGGACAGGCCATGGAGGGTCAGAGCGAGCCGACGCCGGAAGTCGAACGGCTGTACCGGAGGGCCATCGAAGCTTATACGCACGTTTTGGACACCCGTGGTGCGGAGACTGCCCCCGTCCAGTTGACCAACGTCGTCAGGGCCTACCTGCAGCTCGACGATCCGGCCGCCATCGACTTCGCGCAGCGCGCGGTAGAGGTGCATCCCGAGGAAGCCTCGCTCTGGTCGCAGCTGGCCGAAGCCCTGCAGCGCAACGGTCGTACCCAGGAAGCGATTGACGCGATCGAGAGCGCGAAGGGCGTCGATCCCGATTTTCCGAATCTCTCGGCCCGCCAGGGAAGCTGGCTCCTCGAGGCCGATGACGTCGAAGCGGCCATCGGGTTCCTGAAGGAGGCCGTGGAGCGCGGCGAACAGTCCGCCGACATTATGGCTGGCCTGGTGTTCGGCAAGGCGTACAACGACGGCGTTCAGGCGACCAACTGGACCTACGCCATCTCGCTTCTGGAGACGACCAAGAACGAGTTCGAAGTCTCGGAGACCATGAGTTCGCAGCTGGACTTCTGGCACGGGTGGTCGCTCTACAACCACGGCGTTGCGCTCCAGGAGCCGAGCACGATCGACTCCGCGCGCCAGACGCTCCCGATCTTCCAGCAAGCGCTCCGGCTCTTTGAATTAGGCCGGGCGTATGCTGCTACCGTCGATTCGATCAACCTGACCCAGATCCTCACCGCGACGCAGACCTACGTCGACATTCAGGACGCCATCATCCGGCGCGGGGGAGGGGAGTAGCGCCAGGACGCCCCGCTCGTAGCCATGGCGCCGCGGATTCGTCCGCGGCGCCTTTTTTTTGCCCTGAATTCAGGACGGCGCCTCCCCGCGCACAAGAAGGGCCGTTCCTGACGAGCTGCGGGGCACGCTCCGCAACCGCGTTCGCCCCCCGGGGTTGCGCGTTCCCCATTGACCTCCTTAGGTTTCCCCCCAGTCTCCACATTCATCCACTTTAACCCACAATCGACCACCGTGAACGGCTTTCTGGGGCGCTACGAGAAACGTCTCGACGACAAGGGTCGTCTGAGTCTGCCGGTTCCGCTGCGGCGTGCTGCAGGGGACGGATCTCTCGTGCTGCTCCAGTATCAGGCTCCCGCGTTGACCCTGTTCCCCGGCGCAGCGTGGGAGACGATTCAGGACCGCCTCATGGAATACCGGCGCTCGGATCGCGACGCCGACGCGTTCGTGCGCCGCATCACTTCGTTCGCGGTCGAGGTCACGCCCGACAAGCTCGGTCGGTTTCTGATTCCCGGATGGCTGCAGGAGGCGGCTTCCCTGGAAGGCGAGGTGCTCGTGGTGGGCTCACTGGACCGGATCGAGATCTGGAACCCCGGACTCTTCGATGTGCATCTCGAGGACGGCGCGCCCGACGCCTCCGAGTTCGTGCACAAGATCTTCGGATGAGCGGCGCGTGCGGAGGCGAGCGGACGATGATACCGGCGTCCAGGACTATCACATGCCGGTGCTGGTGCGGGAAGTGCTCGCGCTTCTCGAGCCCGAGCGCGGCGGGCTGTTCGTGGACGGCACCGTGGGAGGCGGAGGGCACGCTCGCGCGATCCTGGAGCGGGCTCCCGGGGTCCACCTGGTCGCGGTGGACCGCGATCCGGGAGCGCTCGCAGAGGCCGAACGGACCCTCGCGCCCTTCGGTGACCGGGTACGCTTCCTTCTCTCCGACTTCCGCCACGCCGCGCGCGCCCCTGAACTCGAGGAGGGCGCCGTGAGCGGGGTGCTGCTCGACCTGGGCGTGAGCTCGCGGCAACTGGATCACGACCGGCGGGGGTTCGCGTTCCGCCGCGGGGTGCCGCTGGACATGCGCATGGACGGAAGAGATGCGCGCACGCCGAGCGCTGCCGACGTGCTCAACAGCTACGACGAAGGGAGTCTGGCGCGTGTGTTTCGGGAGCTGGGCGAGCACCGCGGGGCGCACAGGCTGGCGCGCCGGATCGTGCGCCGGCGGAGGACGCGCCCGTTTGCCGTCAGCGACGATCTCGTGGGAGCGCTGCGCGCCGCGATGGGACGGTCGCCGGCGCCTCGCGACAAGGCGCGCGTCTTCCAGGCGCTGCGCCTGGAGGTGAACGACGAGCTGGGGGCGCTGCGGGAAGGCCTCGACACCCTGCGCGACACCCTGGACGCGGGCGGGCGGATGGCGGTGATCTCCTATCACTCGCTCGAGGATCGCGAAGTCAAGAACCGGTTCCGCGAGTGGAGCCGCGACTGCACCTGTCCCCCCGCGCTCCCGGTGTGCGTCTGCGCCGGCCGGGCCGCGGGAGAGACGCTCGCGCGCCGTCCGGTGCGGCCCGCTCCGGCTGAAACGGCGGCGAATCCCCGTGCCCGGAGCGCGCGCCTGCGCGCGTGGAGGAAGACATCGTGAGACGGATGAGTGACTCGAAGCGGGTGGCGATCGCGATAGGAGCCCTGCTGGTCTCGCTCAGCGTGGTCACATGGCGCCAGATGCGAGCCCTGGAGGTACTGGAGGAGCTGCACGATCTGGGTCAGGAGATCGAAGTGGTGTCGGCGGTCCGAAAGGACCTGCTCGGGGAGATCCAGTATCTGGAGAGCCGGGGCCGGGTGGTCCCGGAAGCGCGCGAGCGTCTGGGCATGCACAATCCGGCCGCCGATGAAATCGTCTACCTGTCGGGAGTGAACCCATGAGGCTTCCGCAAAGATCGCAATGGCCCCGGCGGCTGATCCTCATTGGCTGGCTGGTATCGGCCGGCACCGTCGTCGGGCGCGCCGCCATGCTGCAGGTGGAGAACGCCGAGTGGCGCCAGCGGTCGGCCGAACAGCACCAGATGTCACGCCCGGTTCCGTCCATCCGCGGCTCGATCCTGGACCGGGACGGCGTCCTGCTGGCCCAGAGCCGGGAGGTGGTGGAAGTGGGCCTGGCGCCGGGCGAACTGAGGCGCGACGAGAACGGCTTCGCGGCCGAGGCGAGCTCCGCACTCCAGACCGTACTGGGCCTGTCGGCTTCCGAGGCGCGGCGGCGCACGAGTTCCGATGAGGCGTGGGTCGTCATTCCGGGCCGCTATCCAACCACGGTGCGCGCCGGACTGGAGGACATCCGGGGCGTATACCTGGGGCGCGACTACGAGCGCTTTCGGCCGCACGGCGATCTGGTTGCGGGTGTGCTGGGCGGCTTCCTGGACGGAAGCGGCGCGGGGGGCATCGAGGCGTCCTACGACGGGGTCCTTACCGGACGTCCGGGTGAGGAGATGACGCTTCTCGACGCGCGCGGCGTCGAACTCCCGGGCCGCGCGGTGCCGGTCAGGTCGCCCGTGCCGGGCGGAAGCGTTTCGCTCACCATCGACGTGGATCTGCAGGAAATCGCCCGCGAGGAGCTGCAGGAAGCCATCGAAACGACGGGGTCCAGCGGCGGGGACATCCTCCTGACGGATCCGGCTACCGGCGAGATCCTGGCGGTCGTCTCGATCCGGGACGGCGACGCGGCCGGCCTCGCGGCCATCAATACCGCCAACGAGCCCGGGTCGACGCTCAAGCCCTTCACGGTGGCGGCGATTCTGTCCAGCGACGTGGGAACGCTGGAGGATCTCGTCGACATCGGCGACGGCACCTGGCATGTCGCCGGGCGCACGCTGAACGACGTGCACCCCAAGGGCGGCACGATGACGCTGGCCGACGCGCTGCGGGTATCGTCCAACGTGGGCGTCGCCAAAGTGGCCGACCGCCTCTCCGACCGCGAGCAATACGAAATGCTGCGCGACTTCGGATTCGGCATGCCCACAGGCCTGCCGATCCCGGGCGAGACCTCGGGCGTCCTGCGCAAGCCGGAGGACTGGTCCCTGCAGTCACCTGTCTCCCTGGCCATCGGCTACGAAATCTCCGTCAGCCCGCTGCAGCTCGCGATGGCGTATGGCGCGCTGGCCAACGGCGGCCGCCTGATGGCGCCCAGGCTGATCCGCGAAGTGCGGGCCGCCGACGGATCGCTGATCGAGCGTCCCGACCCGCGCCTCATTCGGCGGGTCGTCGAAAGCGGAGTGGCCCGTGACATCAGCCGGGTGCTGGTCGAGGTCACCGAGTCGGGCACCGGAACCCGTGCACGCCTGACTTCCTTCGCGGTGGCGGGCAAGAGCGGCACCAGTCGCGCGTACCGCGCGGACGGCGGCTACGCCGAGGGCGAGTATTTCGCCACCTTCGTCGGCTTCTTCCCGGCCGAGGATCCGCAATTGCTGGCCTATGTGAAGCTGAACGGTCCGGAGGGCGTGTACTACGGCGGAGCGGCGGCCGCCCCGGTCATCCGCGCCACCATGGAGGGCATCCTGGCCGCCCAGCAGCCGCCCGTGGACCGGCGGGTGCTCGCCCACGCGGCGCGCCGCCCCGCTCCGCAGAACCCCGTGATTCGCTTCGCCGGCGCGGAAGCCCCGGGCTCCGAGCCTGCGGTCTGGGCGAGCGGGGAGGGGACCGAGGTGGTGGTGCCGGACGTCCGTGGCCTGTCGGCGCGCTCCGCGGTGCGCCGGCTGCACACTGCCGGGCTGCGCGTGACCTGGGACGCCCCGGGGGCCGTGCTCGGCACCTGGCCGGCCGCGGGCACGTTGCTCGTGCAGGGCGACACCGTTTCGATCGATGTCGGGAGAATCGAACGTGGACAGAGCCCGTAGCGTCTCGCTCGCGCGCGTGGTCGAGCGGCTGGCGGGCGCCGGCGCGCTCGCTCCCGGGGCGGATGTCCCGGGGGAGGCAGGGGTGTGCGGGGTAAGCCACGACTCACGGCAGGTTGAGGAAGGCGACTTGTTCGTCGCGTGGCGGGGAGCGGAACACGACGGGCACGACTTCGTCGGGGAGGCGGTGGGGCGGGGGGCGGTGGCGGCGCTGGTGGAGACGCCCCTGCCCGGCCTGCCGGTGCCGCAGGTGTTGGTGCGCGACGGCCGCCTGGCGGGCGCGCTTGCCGCCGACGAGTTCTTCGGCAATCCATCCCGCGACGTCTTCGTCTACGCGGTCACGGGTACCAACGGCAAGACCACGACCACGCTGCTGGCGCGCCACCTGCTGAGGGCCGGCGGGCCGTCCGCCGCGATCGGCACGCTGGGGCTCGTGGACGCCGACGGGGACGTGCGCCCGCGCACGGCGGGCCTGACTACGCCGGGGCCGGTGCAGCTCTCGGCGTGGATGCGGTCGCTTGCGGACTCGGGCGTTCGCCACGTCGGGCTGGAGGCGTCGTCCCACGCGCTCGACCAGCGCCGCCTCGACGGAGTTCAACTCGACGCCGTCGCGTACACCAACCTCTCCCGCGACCACCTCGACTACCACCACGACATGGATGGCTACCGGGCCGCCAAGGCGCGCGCGGTCGGGCTGCTGGTTCCGGAGGGGACCGTCGTGGTGAACGCGGACGAGCCCGCCTGGGTTCGCCTGGACAGCGGATCGCGGCGCCGTCTCTCCTACGGCGTGGATTCGGATGCCGCACTGACCGCCACCTCTCTCGAACTCGGGCCTGCGGGGACCCGCTTCGAACTGTCGTATGAGGGGAGCGCCGTGCCCGTGTCGATGCCCCTGCTGGGGCGCTTCAACGTGGAGAACGCCCTCGCGGCGGCGGGCATCGCGCTTGCCGCCGGCCGCCGCGTGGACGAGGTCGTGGACGGGCTCGGGAGCGCGCCCGCCGTCCCGGGACGCATGGAACTGGTCGCCAGCCGCCCGTGCCCGGTCGTCATCGACTACGCGCACACCCCGGACGCGCTGGTGTGCCTCCTCGACACCCTGCGGCGCCTCACCGACGGCCGGCTGATCGTGCTCTTCGGAGCGGGGGGCGATCGCGATGCCGCCAAGCGCCCGCTCATGGGCAGAGCGGTGGCGGAGCGGGCCGATGTGGCCATCGTCACCTCGGACAACCCCCGCACCGAGGATCCCGAGGCGATCATCGATGAGGTGGTCGCGGGGATGGCAGGGACCGGGCACGAGCGCGTCTCCGACCGCCGCGCAGCCATCGGGCGGGCGCTCGACTTGGCCGCGCCCGGCGATCTGGTGGTCCTCGCGGGAAAGGGGCACGAGACCCGCCAGGTCATCGGCAGCGAGACGCTGCCCTTCGACGAGCGCAAGATCGTGCTCGCTCACCTCGCCGGCGGAGAGGAGGGCGCATGACCACGTTTCGCTGGACGCACCCGCGCGTGCAGGCGGCGCTTTCCCTGCGGGATGCCCCCGCGTTTGCCGGCACCGGGTTCGCGAGCGTTTCCACCGACACGCGCACCCTGGCCGGGGGTGAACTCTTCGTGGCCATTGCGGGAGAGAACTTCGACGGACACGACTTCGTGTCCGACGCGGTTGCCTCGGGAGCGGCGGGGGTGGTGGTCTCGCGGGCGGTCGCCATCGAGGCCTCCGTGCCGGTGTACCGCGTGCCCGACACCCTGGCCGCGCTCGGACACCTGGCCCGCTATCGCCGCCGCCGCCACGCGGCCCAGGTCGTGGCCATCACCGGATCCTCGGGCAAGACGACGACCAAGGAGTTCCTCCGGGGAGCCCTGCAGCGCAGCTATCGGGTGCACGCCAATCCCGGCAACCTCAACAACCGGATCGGGCTGCCCTTGACGATTCTGGGCGCCCCGGACGCGGCCGAGGTGCTGGTGCTGGAGATGGGCACCAACGAGCCGGGTGAAATCGCGGCCCTGACCGCGGTCGCGGAGCCCGACATCGCGGCGGTCACCACCGTCTCGGACGGGCATCTTGAAAAACTGGGCTCGCTGGAGGGGGTGTTTCAGGAGAAGCTGGCGCTGGTCGCGGGGTTGAACGGACGCGGCGCGGTGGTGGTGGGCGACCAGCCGCCGGCTCTCCCCGAACGGGCTCGCGCGCTTCACCCCAACGTACGGGTCGCCGGCTGGTCCGACGCCGCCGACGCCAACCTGCGCCCCCGGATTCCGCACCCGGATTCCCATGGGCGCTACTTCTTCGACTGGCGCAACCAGCGCGTCCACCTCCAGGTGCCGGGACGGCACGCGGTCTACGACGCCCTCATCGCGCTTGCCATCTCCGACCTCCTGCAGACACCTCACGGGCCGGCGGTGCGCGGGCTCGAGCAGTACAGGCCGCAGGGCATGCGGGGCGAGCAGCTGCATGCGGGAGACCTCACCCTGCTGCTGGATTGTTACAACGCTAACCCGCAGAGCGTCCGCGCCGCCCTCGACCTGCTCGGGCTGATTCCGTCGGCGGGCCGCAGGGTGGCGGTGCTGGGGAGCATGCTCGAGCTGGGCGACCGGAGCGCGGCGCTGCACGACGAACTGCTGGGCGAAGCCCTGTCCCGGGCGGTGGACGTCGTGCTGGCGCTGGGCGAATTCGCCGCGGCCGCCGAACGCCTGCGCAAGACCGGGCGGCAGGGCAGTGAACCGGCGCTGCTCGCCAGCGCGGACGCGGCGGAGGGATACGCGCTGCTCCGCGGATTCCTGGAGGGCAACGAGCTGATCCTGCTCAAGGGATCCCGCGGCGTTGCGCTGGAGCGTCTGGTCCCGCTCATCGAAGCCGACTTCGGGCCGGCGGTCCGGAACGGGGCGAGGTGAACCATGCTGTATCATCTCCTGCCCCGGTTCACCGACGTGCACATCGTCTTCAACCTGTTCACGTACATCACCTTCCGCACCGCCGGGGCGGTGGTGACGGCGCTCGTGCTCAGCTTCCTGCTGGGACCGGGCATGATTCGCTGGCTGACCCGGCTGCGCTTTGGTCAGGTCGTGCGCGAAACCGGTCCGGAGACGCATCTGAAGAAGGCCGGCACACCGACCATGGGCGGGACGCTGATCATCGCCGCCGCGACCGTCTCCACGCTGCTGTGGGCCGAGCTCGACAACGTCGCGATCCTGGTCGTCCTCGCGACCTTCCTCTGGACCGGCGCCATCGGGTTCCTCGACGACTATCTGAAGGTTGTCAAGAAGACGAGCGCGGGGCTGGCGGGCCGCTACAAGATGATCGGGCAATGGGCGCTTGGACTGGCCCTGGGGCTGTTCCTGCTGTTCTACCCGGTGTGGCCCGTCCCGGCGACCTGGACGGGCGTCCCGTTCTTTGCGGAGATGGTGGCCGTCTTCTTCCCGCCGGTCTACGTGCTGTTCGTGGCCACGGTGGTCTCCGGGACCTCGAACGCGGTCAACCTGACGGACGGGCTCGACGGCCTGGCCGCGGGGCTGTGCGGAATCGCGGCCGCGACCTTCGGCATCTTCGCCTACCTCATCGGGCGCGTGGACACTTCCGCCTACCTGGGCGTTCTCTACCTGCCCGGGGTGGGGGAGCTGACGGTGTTCGCCGGCGCTCTGGCCGGAGCGGCGATCGGATTCCTCTGGTTTAACGCGCATCCCGCGCAGGTGATCATGGGAGATACGGGTTCCCTGTCGCTGGGAGGCGCCATCGGCGTCATGGCCATCCTCCTCAAGTCCGAGTTCCTGCTGGTCATCGTAGGAGCGGTATTCGTGGCGGAGACGCTCTCGGTCATCGCCCAGGTGGGGTATTTCAAGTTCACGGCGCGGCGTTACGGCGAGGGGCGGAGGATCTTTCTCATGGCCCCCATTCACCACCACTTCGAGAAGCTCGGATGGCCGGAAAGCAAGGTCGTCACGCGCTTCTGGATCGTCGGCGTGCTCTGCGCGATGGTCGCCCTGAGCACCCTCAAGATTCGATAGATGGCGATGGACTTCAGGCAGATTACGCATACTACGCATTCCGGCACGGCGGAATCTCATGGCGGCACTGAGCGGACAGCGCATCGCGATCGTGGGCCTCGGGGCGAGCGGCCGGGCCGCCGCCCGGCTGGCGCTCCGGCACGGCGGGGAGGTGCGCGTGTCGGACGACGCCCACACGCCCGCGCTGCGCGCGCACGCAGGGGAACTGGAGGCCATGGGCGCACGCGTGCGGCTCGGCGGCCACGATCAGGATCGCATCGCCACAAGCCGCCTGATCGTGGCCAGCCCGGGCATCCCGCCCGGAGCGCCTGTGCTGTCCTCCCTCGCGGCGGCGGGCAAGCGCTGGATCTCCGAGCCCGAGTTCGCGTTTCGCTTCTTCCGCAGCTCGCTGATCGCCGTGACCGGCACCAACGGCAAGACCACCACCTCCGCGCTGGCGGCCCGCATGCTTGAGGCGGCGGGGGTGTCGGTCGGCCTCGGGGGCAACATCGGCGGCGGCCTGGGTCCGCCCGCCTCGGAGCTGGCGCTGCGCGATCCGGCGCCCGAATGGCTGGTGGTAGAGATGAGCTCGTACCAGCTGGGCGCCGTGTCCCGGTTCCGCCCGGACATCGGCGTGGTCACCAACCTGTCGCCCGACCACCTCGACCGCTATCCGAGCCGAACCGCCTACTACGCCGACAAGGCCCGGCTGTTCGCGAACGCGCGCGCCGATAGCCGCTGGGTGCTCGGGAGCGGCGTGCCGGCCGCTCTGCCCCTGGACGACGAGGTCCCGGGTGCGCGCTACCTCTTCGACGCGGACGAAGCCGCCGGGCAGCGGTCGGGCGGCCCGGACGGCGAGCTGGCCGCCTACGCGCGCGATGGCTGGCTGATGTTCGCGTTGGAGGCGGGAGAGGAGCGGGTGATGCCGGTCGCGGATGTGGCCCTGGCCGGCCGGGCGGGGCTCGCCAACACCATGGCGGCCGGGCTGGCGGCCCGCCTGGCGGGCGCCCGGACGGAAGCGATCGCCCGGGCCGCGCGGGACTTCCGTCCGCTGCCCCACCGGCTGGAGCGGGTGGTCGAGCGCGACGGCGTCCTCTGGGTGAACGACTCGAAGGCGACCAACGTGGCCGCGGCCGCAGGCGCGGTCCGGAGCTTCGACCGGCCGATCGTGCTGCTGGCCGGCGGCCAGGACAAGGGAGAGGACCTTGCACCGTTCGCCGACGCCATGCGCGGCCGGGTCCGCCGCGTGATCGTGTACGGTGATGCCCGCTTCCGCCTCGAGGAGGCGCTGGCGGGGGCCGCGTCCCTGGTTCGCGTGGACACCGGCTTCGACGCGGCGGTGCGTGCGGCCGAGCGATGGGCCCGGCCCGGCGATATCCTGCTCCTCTCCCCCGCCTGCGCGAGCTTCGACCAGTTTTCCGACTACGAAGCGCGGGGCCGCCGGTTCGCCGCGCTCGCGCGAGGGGAGGCATGAGTGCCCGCCACGGCCGCCCCCGCCTACTCCGCGTCCGGCGTGCACGACGCCCGGCCGCTCGCGGCCGCGCGTTTCGGCGGCGGGTGGGAAGGCGCGGCCGTCATGACGCTGACGCTGCTCCTGCTCTCGTTCGGGCTGGTGACCCTTTACAGCGCAAGCTCCTTCCTGGCGCAGCGGCAGGGGCTTCCGGACTACCATTTCGTCGTCCGCCAGGCCGTGGGCGCCGGCGTGGGGCTCGTGTTCCTGCTGATCTTCTCACGGATTCCCTACACCAGGTGGCGGTCGCTGGCGTGGCCCATGATGCTGGCGGCGTGGTTGCTGCTGGTCTTCATCATCCTCCCGGGCACCGAGTCCTTCGCCCCGGAGCGGAACGGGGCGCGCCGCTGGCTGCAGGTGGGCCCGGCTGGTTTCCAGCCGTCGGAGGCGGCCAAGCTGGCGATCCTGGTGTGGACAGCGGTCATGGCGGTGAAGAAGCAGGATCGATTCCGGAGCCTCACGCGCGGCCTCGGCCCCTTCCTCCTGATCTGGGCCGCCATGCTGGTGCCCGTCCTTCTGGAGCCGGACTTCTCCACAGCGGCCCTGATCGCGATGCTCGGCTGCATCATCGTGTTCGCGGCGGGCGCGCGCGTCGGGCATTTCGTCTTCCTGGGACTGCTCGCCACGCCGGCAATCGTGTACCAGTTCGCCACGGATTTCCGTTTCAGGCGCCTCATCGTCTTCCTGAACCCGGGATCGCACACCACCGGCGCCGGATACCAGGTGGATCAGTCGCTGATCGCGATCGGCTCCGGGGGGATCGGCGGGGTAGGGTTCGGGGAGGGACAGCAGAAGTTCGGATTCCTTCCCGAGGCGCACAACGACTTCATCTTCGCCCTGATCGGGGAGGAATGGGGACTGATCGGCGTGGCCGTGCTGGTCTGCGCCTACGTCGCCCTGATCGTGATCGGCTTCCGCATCGCCCGCCGCGCGGCCGATCTGCTGGGAGAGCTGCTGGCGGTCGGCTGCACCAGCCTCATCGCCCTGCACGCGTTCCTCCACATGGGCGTCAATCTGAGTCTGCTGCCGGCGACCGGGCTCCCGCTGCCCCTGATCTCGGATGGGCGCTCCAACCTGGTGATCACCCTGGCCGCGATCGGTATCCTGCTGTCCGTGGCCCGGGGCATCCCTCCGGGTCCGAGGCCGGCTCCATGACCAGGCGGGAGCCGGGCGTGGTCGTCTTCTCCGGCGGCGGCACCGGGGGGCATTTCTACCCCGCGCTCGCGCTCGCCCGTGCGCTCGCGGCGATGAGACCCGACATCCGTCCGTTCTTCGTCGGCTCGCGCCGTGGCGTGGAGGCGCGCGTGCTCCCGGACTGTGGCCTCGACTATGCGCTGGTGGACGTGGAGGGACTGGACCGCCGGCACCTCTGGAACAACGCCCTGGTGATGCAGTCGCTCCTCGGGAGCGTCCTCGACGTCTTCGACACCTTCCGGCGGCTGCGGCCCGAGCTGGTGGTGGTCACCGGCGGATACGCGTGCGCACCGTCGGGGCTGGTGGCCGCCTGCATGGGCATTCCCCTGGCGCTTCAGGAGCAGAACAGCCTGCCGGGCGTCACCACACGCCTGCTCAGCCGCCACGCGGCTCAGATCCATCTCGCGTGGCCGGAGGCGAAGCAGGCGATTCCGCGCCGGGCGCGCAACCGGGTGGTGGTGAGCGGGAATCCGGTGCGCCCCCCTGAAGGAATCGGGCGCGGTGAAGCGCGCGGTCGCTTCGGGCTGGGGGCGGACGGGCGGGTCGCCCTCGTGGTGGGAGGCAGCCAGGGGTCGGCGGTGCTGAACCGGCGCATCCTCGAAGCCGTGCTCGACGCGCCGGAGCGCCCGGAGGGCTTTCAGCTTCTCTGGGCCAGCGGCCCGGCGCACTTCTCCGCGATGTCGCGGGAACTCGCGCGGGCCGGATCGCCGGACTGGGTGCGGCTGGTACCGTACATCGACGACATGCCGGGCGCGCTCGCCGCGGCGGACCTGGCGGTGAGCCGGGCGGGGGCGATGGCCACCTCCGAGTTCCTCGTGCACGGGCTGCCGGCGATCCTGCTTCCGCTTCCCACCGCGGCCGAGGATCACCAGACCCGCAACGCCGGGGCGCTCGCAGAAGCGGGCGTGGCGCTGCACCTGCCCGAGCGCGAAACGGACGCGCTCGCCCTCTGGGCGGCCATGACGGACCTCGCGCGCGACGACCGCCGCATGGCGTCGATGGCCCGGGCGGCCCGCGCGCGCGCCCGGCCGGACGCGGCCGCCGACATCGTCACGGCGCTCGCCGGGCTGCTCCCGCGCGGGCCGCGGTCGGTGACCGTTTCGGGGGAGGCCGCGTGAGCGCCCGCAGCCTGCGCGACCGCGCACGCGAGGGCACGGTGCACTTCATGGGCATCGGCGGTGCGGGCATGTGCGCGCTTGCCGAGCTCTTCCACCGCTCCGGCTACCGGGTGACCGGCTGCGACCTGCGGCGCGACCTGAGCGCGCGGTCGCTCGAGGCCCTGGGCATTCCCGTTGCCGCCGGCCACTCCGCCGATCACCTGGATGGCGTCTCCGCGGTCGTGGTCTCTTCCGCCATCAGCCCGTCCAACCCGGAGGTGCGCGCGGCGCGCGAGCGGGGCATCCCGGTGGTCAAGCGGGCGGAGGCGCTCGGGCAGTGGGTCAACCCGGGAACGGTCGTGGCGGTGGCCGGGACGCACGGCAAGACCACCACCACCGCGCTCGCCACCGAGATCCTGGCGGCGGCCGGCCGGGATCCCACAGGGGTCGTCGGGGGAAGGGTCGCGGGGTGGGAGGGCAACCTGCGCTACGGACGCGGCGACCTGTTCGTGGTCGAAGCCGACGAGTACGACCGCTCCTTCCACCACATCACGCCCCGCACGGCCCTGGTCACCAATCTGGAGGCCGATCACCTCGACACCTACGGGAACCTCGCAAGTCTGCGCGAGGCGTTCCGTACCTTCGTGGACGCGGTGCCCGCGGACGGCACGGTATGCGCCTGTGCGGACGATCCGGGAGCGTCGAAACTGCTTGCGGGCCTCGGCGCGCGCACCTGCACCTATGGCTTCCGCGCGGGCGCCCAGCTGCGGGCGACGCGGGTGCGCACCGGTCCCGGCGGAGCCCGGGCGCGCATCTTCGAGGATGGTCGGGATCGGGGCGAGCTGTCGATCCGCCTCCCGGGCGCGCACAACCTGCTCAACGCCCTGGCCGCAGCCGCGGCCGCGCGCCGGATGGACGTCGCCTGGAGCGACATCCGCCGGTCGCTGGCGGGATTCCGCGGGGTGCGCCGCCGCTTCGAGCGGCTCGGCCGCGAGCGCGGGGTGACCGTGGTGGACGACTACGCACACCATCCCACCGAAATCGCGGCGGCGATCGCGGCAGCGCGCGGCAGCTTCCCCGGAGCCCGCCTGGTGGCCGTTTTCCAGCCTCACCTGTTCTCGCGTACGCGCGATTTTGCCGCCCAGCTCGGTGCGGCCCTTGCCGCGGCGGACCGGATCTGGGTCTCGGACATCTACCCCGCGCGCGAAGCGCCCATCCCCGGCATCACCGGCGAACTCGTGTGCGACGCGGTGACCGCGGCGCGGGGAGAGGGTGGGCGCTACCACCCGGACCTGAGCACGCTTCCCGCCGCCTTGGCCGGCACCCTTCGCGCCGGGGACGTATGCCTCACCCTGGGCGCCGGCTCGATCGAGTCGACCGGTCCTGCGCTCCTTCGCCGCCTGGGAGGGCACGATGCGTAAGCTGCTCGCGTTTGCGGTTCCCGTGATGCTCGCGGCCGCCACGCTGGCCGCCCTGGGCGACCGTCGCGACATTCTCGCGCACTTCGCGAGATTCCACGTCTCCGCCGTGGAAGTGCGGGGTGCCCGCTATCTCGACGCCGAGGAGATCCGCCAGTGGATTCCGGTCTACGAGGACGAGCGCGGGGGAGCACGGTCTCTGGAGGGACGCCTGCGCACACACCGGTTGATCGAGGAGGCCACGGTCAGGTCCCTGCCCGGCGACACCGCGGAGATCGTCATCCAGGAGCGCCAGCCGGTGGCCCTGGTGGCGACCCCGGCCCTGAATCCCGTCGATCCCGCCGGTGAGTACCTGCCCATCGATCCCGCCCTGCATCGGCTCGACCTGCCCATCCTTCGTCCCATGGAGCCCCCGAGCGGCTCGCTGACGGTCACCGAGCACCAGCAGATCCAGGCCATGGCCGCGGAGTTGCATCGTCTGGGCGAGCTTCATCCCGACTTCGCGCGCTCCGTATCGGAAATCGCCTGGACCCCGCAGGGCACTCTGACGGCCCGCTTCTCGGAAACCGGGGCGGCGCTCCATTTCCAACCTCCGCTGAGCGTCCGGCGTCTGCGCGAAGGGCTTGCGGCTCTGGCCGACGCCGTCCCGCGGGCCCCGGAACGAACGGTCACCGTGGCCGACCTCCGCTTCAGCGATCAGGTCGTCGTGACGCACGCGTCAACGGGCGAGCCGGGCAACGCGAGGAGATGAAGATGGCTTCTCATCTGGTTGCGGGGCTGGATATCGGCGCGACGCGCACCACCGCCGTCATCGCGGAGATAAGGGGCCAGTATCCGGCCCACTGGATCGAGGTCCTGGGTCTCGGGCAGGTGCACACCAACGGCGTGCACCGGGACGTCGTGCAGGATGTCGAGGAGATGACCGAGCGCGTGGCCAAGGCGGTGCGCGAAGCCGAGCTCATGGCGGGCTGCACCGTTTCCAACGTCTATGTCGGCATCAGCGGCGACCAGGTGCAGACCTTCCCCTCGCACGGCGTCGTCGCCATCTCCTCGAGGGAGGTGTCGGCCGACGACATGGCGCGCCTGCACGTGGTGGCGCGCGCCGTTGCGCTGCCCCATGACCGCGAGCTGCTGCACACGGTCCCGCAGAACTACACGGTCGACAACAACTCCGGGATTCTGCATCCGGTCGGCATGCCGGGCACGCGCCTGGAGTCGGAGGTCTACCTGGTTACCGGAGCCTCCGCGATCGCGAACAACATCCGCAGCGCCGTCTCCCGGGCGGGCTATCGGGTGGAAAAGCTCATCCTGGAGCCCCTGGCCGCCGCCCGCGCCGTGCTGAGGGAGGACGAGAGGGAGATCGGGGTCGCGGTGCTGGATCTGGGCGGAGCCACCAGCCAGATGGCGATTTTCGTCGACGGAAGGCCCTACTACACGGACATGCTGCCGACCGGGGGCGTCGCACTGACCTGGGATCTGGTCCAGCATCTTCACATACAGCACGAAGAGGCGCGCCGGGTGCTGGAGAACCACGGTTGCGCCCTGGCCGAACTCGTGGGGTCCAGGGACATGATCGAAATCCCCGGGCCCACGCCTTCGAGACCTCGTCGCATCGGCCGGGCCACGGTCGCGGACGCCCTCGAGAACCGGCTGACGGCGATCGTCGCCTGGTGTCAGCGGGAGCTGAATGCGCGGGAGCTGATCGCCCCGCTGGGGACGGGAGTCGTCCTCACCGGCGGCGTTGCCGCCCTCGACGGTATCGGCGAGTTGGTGCAGAGGATGCTGGGGACGCCGGTTCGCGTCGGCACCCCTGGCGCAGGCGTAAGCGGGTTGGCCGACTCGATGAACCGCTCTCGGCTCTCCACGGTCGTCGGAGTGGCGCAATACGGAGCCGACCGCTTCGCCAAGACGGGGCAGGGGGCGCTTGCCCACACCCCTGGAATGGTCGGAAGGGTTGGTGCCTGGCTCAAGGAGTTTTTCTGAGCACACAGCGGGACCGGGCGGCGGACGTTTCGTGCCGCGCCCGGCGCAAGCACGGGAATGGGAAGACATCCATCCAGCAAGGAAGGAGACAATGACGATCATCGACTACGACGAGAAGAAGACAGGCCCGACGTTCGTCTTCGACGAAAGCGAGACCCCCAGCGCCTGCATGAAGGTGGTGGGCTGCGGTGGCGCCGGCGGCAACGCGGTCAACCGGATGGTCGATGAGAACCTCCTGGGCGTGGAGCTCATCGCCGCGAACACGGATGCCCAGGCGCTGCGTCAGTCGAGGGCGTCGATCTGCATCCAGATCGGGAAGAAGCTGACGCGCGGCCTCGGCGCGGGGGCCCGTCCCGAAATCGGGCGCCAGGCCATCCACGAGAACGCCGAGGAGGTGACCCGGGCGATTCAGGGGGCCGACCTGGTCTTCATCACCGCCGGCATGGGCGGCGGGACGGGGACCGGAGCCGCTCCCATCATCGGCCGCTTCGCCAAGGAAATGGGTGCGCTCACCATCGGCATCGTCACCCGGCCCTTCTCGTTCGAGGGCAGGAAACGCCTCCGGCAGGCCGAGCAGGGCCTCGAGGAGCTGCGCAAGGCGGTGGATACGGTGATCGTCGTCCCCAACGACCGCATCATGACCGTGGTCGGCAAGGGGACCAGCTTCCAGGACGCCCTGAAGAAGGCCGACGAGATTCTCCTGCACGCCACCCAGGGCATCAGCGACCTCATTCGGGTCGCCGGCGAGGTCAACGTCGACTTCGCCGATGTGCGCACGGTAATGGCCTGCGGCGGCGGAGCCCTCATGGGGTCCGGTTTCGGGGATGGGGAACACAGGGCCGAGGAAGCGGCCCGCAAGGCCATCTCCTCTCCGCTTCTGGGCGACGTGTCCCTCAAGGGCGCCCACGGGGTGCTGATCAACATCACGGGCGGAATGGATCTCGCCATTGACGACGTGACCAGGATCTCTAGTATCATTCAGGAAGAGGCCGGCAACGATGCCGAGATCATCTTCGGCGCGGTCCACGATCCCAAGCTGCAGCAGGGCGTGAGGGTCACGGTGATAGCCACGGGGTTCGGCAACGGATCCGAAAAACCCGGCGCCCTGCGGCCGGAGATGGCGAGCAACGGCGCCCCCTCCGGATTGGACCGGAGACCGTCGCCGATCCCGTCCCCGCGGCTGGCGCGGGCGGCCGCACGGCAGGCGGCGGCAGTCACAGGCAGAAGTTCGGCGAGCATGAACAAGACTCCCAGTACCCCCACGCCGGTGCAGCCCCGGAAGCGCCAGCGCGTCATCGTTCGCGGGCCGGTCGATATCCTTGACCTGCCGACCTTCGTGACGCTGGCCCGGTGACGTTTGTGGGAGGAGCGGATCGGGGCAGGTCCAGGCAGGCGCCGGACGGGCATGGCGACGGGCGTGGTGGAGGCAGCAGCGGGATGCTGCGCGTGGCGGCGGATCGGAGAGTCGCGGTGGCGGCGGCCATCGTGTCGGCGGTCGTGGGGCTGGGGGCGACTGCATGGCTCGCCTCCGGCAGGTCCGTGACCTACGATGCCGGTACCCTGCCCTCCGTCGCGGCCGCGCCCCCGCAAGTGGCGGAGCGAGTCAGTCTGCGGCGCGGCCAGACGCTGGGTTCGCTCTTGCTCGCCGCCTCCCTCTCGACCAATGACCGGGTCGACCTGCTGGAGGCCTTCGGGGAGCCGGCCAATCCTCGCCGGCTCGTTGCGGGCACACCGGTAACCTACTGGAGAGACCGCCGCGACGGTGTGTTGACGGCGGTGGAAGTGGGGCTCAGCCCGGACTCGGTCATGTACCTGGACCGGGCCGCGGAGGGCTGGACCTCGCGCATGATGCGAACTCCGGTCGTGACCGACACGGTCTTCTTCGAGGGAACCATCCGCTCGAGTCTCTGGATGGCCGTGATGGGGAACCCGTCGCTTCAGTTCATGCCCGCCGGCGACCGCGCCAAGCTCCTGGACGGTCTCGACCGGATCTTCCAGTGGGAGGTGGACTTCCACCGGCAGGTTCAGCCGGGCGATTCCTACCGCGTCGTCCTGGAGCGCGCCGTCCGCCCCGACGGATCCATGAGAGGCAACGGACGCATCGTGACCGCGGAGTTCGTCAACCGGGAAACCCCTTTTCGGGCATTCTGGTTCGATGCCTCGGGGGATGGCGAGGGGGCTTACTACGATCCCGAGGGGAGGTCGGTGCAGCGGCAGTTTCTTCTCAAGCCGCTGGAGTACCGCCGGATCTCTTCGCGCGTGCAGAGCGCCCGCTTCCACCCCGTATTGCGAACATGGCGGGCCCACAACGGCGTCGACTACGCCGCCAACGTCGGCGTTCCGGTCATGGCGACCGCCGGCGGGGTGGTCACCCACCGCGGCTGGAGCGGCAGCTACGGCAACCTGGTGGAGATCCGGCACAGCAACGGCTTCGTGACGCGCTACGCGCACCTGAGCGGCTTCGGCGCCGGCGTGGCGGCGGGAGCGCGGGTGAGACAGGGCCAGACGATCGGGTACGTAGGCATGACGGGGCTGGCAACCGGACCGCATCTCCACTACGAGTTGCGCCGGAACGGCCGGGTCGAAGATCCCCTGGACATCCGCACCCCTCCGGGAGATCCCATTCCGGACGCGATGTGGCCCCTGTGGGAGGAGCAGCTTGCCGAGGGCAGCGCGCTTCTCGCCAGCCCGGCGTTCCTGCCAGGCCGGGCCTTGCCGGGCGCTTCCGTAGTCGCGGAAGGAGCCGAGGGCGGGGCAGAGCCCCAGGACGACCAGTGACCCAATCCGGCGCCTGCGCCGGGTCGGAAGAGTGAGCCTGCTTTCCTGGATCGTCCTGCCCCTCCTGCTGGCGGCGGCGTGCGGCTTCTCTCTCTGGGTTTACCATCGCCGGGAACTGCCGGTGACGGGCCGGCGATGGCTGGCCCTTGCAAGAGCGCTGGCGATCTGCCTCGTGGCGCTGCTCATCTGGAATCCCCGTCTGCCTGCCGGCGCGGGTGACGGCGTCGGCCAGGGCGCCCTGGTGCTGCTGGACGGCTCCCTGAGCATGGCGGCCGGTTCTCCCGGCGGGGAGACGGCGTGGGCGGACGCGGTCGAGGAAGCGCGGCGCCTCGCGAGCGGCGGAGGCCGGATCCTGGTCTTCGGGGATGCCGTGGCGGCGGGCGCGGCCGACCAGCTGGACGCGCGCGCGCCCTCGGCCACCTCCTCCCGCCTCCTCCCGGCCCTGCGCGCGGCGGCCGAATCCGGCGCGCGCGCGGTCACGGTGGTGAGCGACGGGCGCCTGACCGATGCCGACTTCGGCAGCCTTCCGGTGGTGCCCGGGCTGCAGGCCCGCCTTGAGGTGGTGGGCGGGACCGTGGCGAATGCGGGGGTGGCCGACTTCGCCCCGCCCGCGCGTGTCGAACGGGGGACACCCTTTGTCGCCGAGGTCACCGTGTTCGGCGAGGCCGCCCCGGGTGCCGCCGCCCGCATCGAGGTGCTGGAGGAGGACCGCCTGGTGGCCTCGATTCCGGTGGAGATCCCCCCGCCCGGCCAAGTCGCGCGCACGCTCGTGGACCTCCCCGCTCCCACGGCCGAGGGGCTGGTGCGCTACGTGGCCACCGTCGTGCTGGAGGACGACGGCTTTGCCGACGACGACCGCCGGGTGCGCCATGTGCGCGTAGCGCCCCCGCAGGCCGGGCTGGTCCTGCTCTCCCTGCTTCCGGACTGGGAGCCCCGTCACCTGCTTCCCGTGCTGGAGGACGTGACCGGGCTGCCCGCCCGCGGTTACCTGCGCGTCGCCGGGTCGCGGTATCTGCCGATCGCCCGCGGCGATGAGAGCGTGGACGAGGTAACCGAGGGCGAGTTGCGCACGATGCTCGCCGGCGCCGACATCGTGGTGCTGCACGGCGTCGGCGCGACCGCTCCGGGCTGGGTGCGCGACGCCTCCCGCAACGCCCGGCGTCTGCTCATGTTCCCGGCCGACCGGGCGGGTGCGTCGCTGGGCGGGGTGGCGGTGGCGGGCGAGGTCGAGGGCGAGTGGTACGTGGCCGCGGACCTCCCCGCCTCGCCGGTGGCCGGGCAGTTCGCCGACCTGGATCTCGGGGCTCTGCCGCCCCTCACCGCCCTCCACCCCGCAACGGCGCACTCGGGAACGGTCGCCCTGCAGGTGCATCTGGGCGGGCGCGGCACCGGAGAGGCCGCCGTCGTCCTGATCGCCGAGCAGGGCAGGCGCGTAGGCGTCGGCCTGGCCGAGGGCTACTGGCGCTGGGCCGCCCGCGAGGCAACGCCGCGCCGCGCCTACCGGTCCCTGTGGGCTGGAGTGGCGAACTGGCTGTTCGCCGGCGAGCGCCTTGCGGCCGCCGGTCCACCCGGTCCCGCCGAGCCGGTGATCGGGCGCGGGAGCCCCGTTCGCTGGCAGGCGCCCGGAATGGCCGGGCAGGAACTCGGCCTTCGTCTCATCCACGCCGGCGAAACGGTCTTCGAGTCCACGGTCGCGGTGGATTCCACAGAGGCCTTCACCACCGCGCCGCTGGACCCGGGCGCCTATGATTTCGTGCTGTCCACGGGGGCCGGCGGCGAGGAGGTGAGCGGCCGTTTCGACGTCGAGCGCTACACCGGCGAACTCCGGTTGCCGCCCGTCGTCGACGCGGTGGGCGGGGACGCGGCCGAAGGAGGCGTCCACGCGGCTGTCGGCCGTCCGCTGCGCACGCACCCCCTGCCCTTCATCCTCGTCCTGACGGTGCTGTGCGGCGAGTGGATCGGCCGCCGCCGCCGGGGCCTCCGGTAGCGTTTGTGACGCCGCTGGGCCGACTGACCGGCAAAGGGAGCGGTACGCGCGGGTCGCTGTGGCGGAGGGTCGCGGGCTTCGCCCTCCCCGACCTCCGGCCATCCGCGCGCGGTCTGGGCACCGAGACGCTCGAGGAACTCGAGGACCGCCTGCTGGCCGCCGACTTCGGCGTGGAGGCCGCGCTGCGGCTGGTGGATCGCGTCGAAGCACTCCAGCGGCGCGGACGGCTCCGCGGCCCGGAGGCGCTACGCAACGCCCTGCGGGACGAAGTGGCGAGGATCCTGCTTCCCGTGGCATCGGCCGAAGGGGCTCCGGCGGCTTCGGCAACGGAAGTCGCTTTCGCTCTCCGCGAACCCGCGCAGGGCATCGCCGTCTATCTCATGGTCGGGGTCAACGGGGTGGGGAAGACCACTTCCGCCGGCAAGCTGGCCCATGTTCTCGCTGCCCGGGGCAGGAAGGTCCTGCTCGCCGCGGCGGACACCTACCGGGCGGGCGCGATCTCCCAGCTGCGCATCTGGGCGGACCGCACCGGCGCCGAGTTCGTGGCCGGACAGCCCGGCGGAGATCCCGCCGCGGTCGCCTTCGACGCCATCGACGCGGCCCGCGCGCGCGGCGTTGACGTAGCGATCGTCGACACCGCCGGACGCCTCCACACCCGCACCGGGTTGATGGATGAACTCGCCAAGGTACGGCGGGTCATCGCCCGCAAGCTGCCGGGCGCTCCGCACGAGACCCTGATCGTGCTCGACGCAACCGTGGGTCAGAACGCGCTTGCCCAGGTGCGGGTGTTCCGTGACGCGGTGAATCCGAGCGGGATTCTTCTCGCCAAGATGGATTCCAGTGCGCGCGGGGGCATCGTCGTCGCCCTCGGGCAGGAGTTCGGGTTGCCGGTCAAGCTGGTCGGAGTGGGAGAAGGCCCCGGTGACCTCGAGCCCTTCGACGCGAACGCGTTTCTGGAGGGCGTTTTCGGATCTCCGGCATGAGCTTCTCGAGGCTCGACTCCCCCGTCCAGTACCTCAAGGGCGTCGGTCCCCGGCGCGCGGAGAATCTTGCAGGACTGGGCATCCGCAAGGCGCGCGACCTGCTCTATCACGTGCCCCGGCGCTATGAGGACGCCTCCACCGTTCAGCCGGTGGCCGGGCTCGAAGTGGGAGACGCCGCCGTCGTGGTCGGGCGGGTGCGCAGCTCCGGGGTCATCCCCACGCGCAAGGGCCTGCGCATCTTTCAGGCCGTGATCGAGGACGAGACCGGCCACATCACCTGCGCCTGGCCGGGACAGCCGTGGCTCGATCGCAGGATCCGCAAGGGGGACCTGCTGCTCGCCGCCGGAACGGTGCGCTTCTTTCACGGCCGCCAGATCCAGCCCCGCGAGTTCGCCGTTCTCGAATCCGGGCGTGCCCGCGGCGCCTCCGAGGGAGAGGAGGGCGGAGCCCGCGGCACCATCTTCGTGGTCTATCCGGCGTCCGAGTCCGTACCGCAGTGGGTGCTGCGCCAGCTGCTGGAGCGCAATCTGTCCACGCTCCTGCGGCAGGTGGAGGAAGAGGAGTACCTCTCCCCCGGAGAGCGCCGCGAGATCGGCGTGCCGGTTCTGGCCGAAGCGCTCTCCAGCCTGCATGCCCCGAAGAGCCTCGACGCGGCCGAGCGAGGCCGAAGGCGTCTCGCCTGGGACGAACTCTACTTCCTGCAGCTGATGCACGCCCACGCCCGCCACCGGAGCACCACCGCCGTCAACGGCATCCGCTTCGGCCGCAGCAACCGGCTGATCCGTCCTCTGCACGAGTCGCTCGGGTTTCGCCTGACCGATGCCCAGGCCCGGGTGCTGCGCGAGATCTACGCGGACATGACCGCGGACCGCCGCATGAACCGCATGCTGCAGGGGGATGTGGGGGCGGGGAAGACCATCGTCGCCGTCTTCGCCATGATGCTCGCGGTGGAGGGCGGGCACCAGGCCGCCCTCATGGCGCCCACCGAGCTGCTCGCCGAGCAGCACGCCCGCAGCCTCGAGCGCCTGCTCGGCCCGCTCGGGGTCGAGACCCTGCTGCTCACCGGCCGCACCGATGCCCGCGAGCGCGCCCGCGTGCTCGCCGCCCTGGCCGACGGCAGCGGCCTCGTGGTGACCGGCACCCATGCGCTCATCCAGGAGACGGTGGAGTTCGCGCGCCTGGGACTGGTGGTGGTGGACGAACAGCACCGTTTCGGAGTGCGTCAGCGGATGGTCCTGGGCCAGCGCGACCCTGCCCCCGACACCCTCATCATGTCGGCGACGCCGATCCCTCGCTCGCTGGCGCTCGCCCTCTACGGCGACCTCGACCTGAGCGTGCTGGACGAGTTGCCTCCCGGGCGCAAACCGGTGGCAACCCGCTGGCTGCGGCCTTCCCGCCGTGGCGAAGCGTACCGGCTGGTCCGGGACGAGCTGGCGCGCGGGCGGCAGGTTTACGTCATCTATCCCCTGGTGGGCGAGTCCGACAAGCTGCAGTTGCGCTCGGCCACGGAGGAATGGGAACGGCTGCGCGCGGAGGAGTTCCCGGACTTCCGGGTCGGCCTCCTGCACGGCCAGCTTCCCGGCGCGCAGAGGGATACGGTAATGCGCGCCTTCCTGGCCGGCGACCTGGACGTGCTGGTGGCCACCTCGGTCGTGGAGGTGGGCATCGACGTGTCCAACGCCACCGTCATGCTCATCGAGCACGCCGAGCGCTTCGGCCTCTCGCAGCTGCACCAGCTCCGCGGCCGGGTCGGGCGCGGGGCCGACCGCAGCTACTGCGTCGCCATCGCCGACGCGGAGGAGGCCGCCGCCGAGCGCCTGAGGGTCTTCCGGAGCACGCACGACGGCTTTGCGATCGCCCGGGCCGATCTGGCCATGCGCGGGGAAGGGGATTTCTTCGGCTCCCAGCAGCACGGGCAGCCCGTTCTGCGTTTCGCCGACCTCACGCTCGACCAGGACCTCATGCGCGCCGCCCGCGAACACGCCCGCGCGACCATCGACCGCGACCCCGATCTGCTCGCCCCGGAGAACACCACGCGGCGCCATCTGCTCACCGGCCGGTTCGGCGACCGCCTGCAACTCCGCGCGGTGGGTTAGCCCCGGCCGCAGTTGGACTTGACGCTTCCTCCGTGACACACTAGCTACCGACGGTCCGCGCCCGGGGACCGTCCATCTCCAGCCGATCCCACCCAGGAGACCACCATGGCTTCCCCCGAAACCGTCGTACGCGAGCTCGGCGCCAGCGTCGGCCGGAGCGTCACGATACGCGGCTGGGTGGAGCACGTGCGCGTCCACGGCCGTGTCGCCTTCGTGGTGGTGCGCGACGGCACCGGCTTGGTGCAGGGCGTCCTGCTGCGCAAGCAGCTCACCCCCGAGGCCTGGGAGCTCGGCTGCGCCCTCACGCAAGAGTCATGCGTCGGCGTGACAGGGTCGGTCCAGGCGGATGCGCGCTCCCCGGGCGGCTACGAGCTCCTGGTGGAGGACGTCCGTCTGCTGGGCGCGTCCGTGGACTTTCCCATCCAGCCCAAGGAGCACGGGGTCGAGTTCCTCCTCGACTACCGGCACCTCTGGCTGCGCTCCTCGGCCCAGCGCGCCGGCCTGCGCATCCGCGCCGAGGTGGAGAAGGGCATTCACGACTTCCTGTACGAACGCGACTTCGTCCGCATCGACACCCCCATCCTCACCGGCGCGATCGGCGAATCCGCGGGCACCCTGTTCGAGACCGATTACTTCGGCGACCGCGCCTTCCTGGCGCAGACCGGGCAGCTGTACGTGGAGGCGGCGTGCCCAGCCTTCCGCAAGGTGTACTGCTTCGGCCCCACCTTCCGCGCCGAGAAATCCAAGACCCGGCGCCATCTGACCGAGTTCTGGATGCTTGAGCCCGAGGTCGCTTTCGCCGACTCCGAGGACAACATGCGCCTCCAGGAGGAGTTGGTGGTCTACCTGGTCGGGCGGACGCTGGAGCGGTGCGGCGGCGAACTGGAGGTGCTCGGCCGCGACCTCTCGGCCCTGGAGCGCATCCAGGCGCCCTTCCCGCGGGTCAGCTACACGGAGGCCTTGGAGATCGTGCGCGCGGCCGGCAGCGACACCCGGTGGGGCGCGGACCTGGGCGGCGCCGACGAGACCCGCATCGCGGAGCACTTCGACCGCCCGGTCTTCGTCTACAACTATCCGAAGGGGGCGAAGGCCTTCTACATGAAGGAGAACCCGGACGACCCCCGCACCGTGCTGTGCAACGACCTCATCGCCCCGGAGGGCTACGGCGAGATCATCGGCGGGAGCCAGCGCGAGGACGACCTCGACAGGCTGACGGCGCGCATCGACGAGGAGGAGCTCCCCGCGGAGGCCTACGGCTGGTATCTGGACCTGCGCCGCTACGGCACCTTCCCGCACTCGGGGTTCGGTCTCGGGATCGAGCGCTTCACGGCGTGGATGACCGGGCGCCCGCACATCCGCGAGCTCATCCCCTTCCCGCGCCTGATGAATCGCCTGACGCCCTGACGGCCGGTTCCGCCTCGCCCGCGAGCGAGCGGCGTCCGTCGCGCGTCAGCCGCCCGGCGTCTCCTCCGCGTCCCGCGCCTCCGCCTTCACCGCGTCCCAGAGCGCGTCCAGTTCTTCCAGCGACATCTCCGCCACCCGCCTGCCGCCGTCGCGCGCGAGTTCCTCCACGCGCCGGAAGCGGGCTTCCACCTTGCGGTTGGTGCGCGCGAGCGCGTTGGTCGCATGCACGCCGGCGAGGCGCGCGAGGTTGACCGCCGTGAAGAGGAGATCGCCGGCCTCGTCCATCACCTCCCGGGGATTTCCCCGGCCGAGCGCCGCCCGAATCTCCTCGAGTTCCTCGGCCACCTTGAGCCGGGCTCCTTCGGCGTCTTCCCAGTCGAAGCCGACCCCGCTCAGCTTCTCCTGAATGCGATGTGCGCGCACGAGCGGTTCCAACCCGCCGGGAAGCCCCGAGAGAACGCTCTCGTCGTCCGAAAGCTCCCTTGCCTTGAGCGCCTCCCAGTCCTCCCGCTCGCCCTCGCCGAAGAGGTGGGGATGCCGCCGCTTCATCTTCGTCTCCAGCCGATCCACCACCGAATCCCGGTCGAAGGCGCCGGCCGCCTCGGCCAGCACGATCTGAAAGGCCACGTTGAGCAGCAGATCGCCGAGTTCCCCCTCCAGTTCCCCGGCGTCCCCGGAGCGAATCGCATCCACTACTTCCCGGCTTTCCTCGATGAGGTAGGGGATGAGCGACTCCGCGGTCTGGGCCCGGTCCCAGGGACAGTTGGCGCGCAGGAACTCGACGATGGCGAGCGCGCGGTCGAGAACGCCCTCCGAAGGGGCGATGCCGTCGGATGCCGTGGTTTCGGATGGATGCGTGGTGCTGCGTTCGCTTGTGGTCACGATACGGGCAGTGTCATTCGGGGTTGGGATGCCGGCCGGGAGTAGTATTCCGGACCCTGGGGGAGAAGTCCAGACATCATGGACCGCCGCGTCCCGACTTGTTGCCCCCCGCCCCTGGCGTCGGCACCTTTCGCCCATGGTGAGGCTCGACGATCCCCGGGCGCGCGCCTGGGTTGAGGTCGATGCCGCGGCGCTGCGCGCAAACCTGGCGCACATCCGCGAAGCCGCCGGCGACTCCGCCGCAGTCATCCCGATGGTGAAGGCGAACGCGTACGGCCTGGGCGTGCGCGAGGCGGTAGCGGTCCTGGAGACCGATGAGCCCGGCGGCTACGGGGTGGCGACGGTGGAGGAGGGGCTGGAGGTGCGGGCGCTCGGGGTGGGGCGCCCGGTGCTGGTGATGACCCCGCCCCCCGCTTCCTCCCTCCCCGCGGCCGTGGACGCGGGCCTGACCCTGTGTTTCTCCGATCTGCACAACCTGCGCGCCCTGGCCGGGGAGGCCGCCCGCCGCGGACGCGGCGCGACCTTCCACATGGAAGTGGACACGGGGATGGGCAGGGCCGGTCTCGACTGGCGCTCGGCGCCGTCCTGGGGGAGAGAAGTGGCGGCGCTGGCCGCCCGCCCCCTCCGCTGGGGCGGATGCTACACCCACTTCCACTCGGCCGACGAGGCCGCGGGCACCATCGACCGGCAGTGGGCGCGCCTGCAGGAGGCCGTCGGCCACCTGTCCCTGCCCGCGGACGCCTGGGTCCACGCCTGCAACTCCGCCGCCGTCCTGCGCCGCCCGCAGTACGCGGCCAGCGCGGTGCGTCCCGGCCTCTTCCTGTACGGCGGAGCATCCGCGCCCGACCTGCCGCGACCCGCCCCGGTGGCGGCCGTGCGCGCCCGCATCACCCTGGTGCGCGACGTCCCTGCGGGCAGCTCCGTGGGCTACGGCGCCACCCACGTCGCGCGCGGGCGCGAGCGATGGGCCACGGTCGCGATCGGGTACGGCGACGGCCTGCCGCGCGCGCTGGGCAACCGCGGGCACGCCCTGGTGCGCGGGCGGCGGGTGCCGCTGGTCGGAAGGATCTCCATGGACGTGACGGTGGTAGAGATCTCGCGCGTCCCCGCCGCGCGCCCCGGCGATATCGTTACATTTATCGGTTCCGACCGGGATGATGAAATCACGGTCGAGGAGGTGGCGGACCAGGCCGGCACCATCAACTACGAGGTCCTGACCGGTCTGACCGGCCGACTTCCGCGGATCTGGCAAGCATGACGGACGCTTTCGAGCGACTTCTGAACCATGCGCGCTCCGCACGCGAGCGCGCCTACGCTCCCTATTCCGGGTTCCAGGTGGGCGCGGCGCTGGAGACGGCGGAGGGCGCCGTGTTCTCGGGATGCAACGTGGAGAACGCCTCCTACGGCCTCACCCTGTGCGCCGAGCGCTCGGCGCTGGCCGCGGCGGTGGCCGCTGGCCACCGGTCGTTCACCCGCGTCGCCGTCAGCACCTCGTCCGGTCCGCCCGCCTCCCCTTGTGGGCTCTGCCGCCAGGCCCTCGCAGAATTTTCGCCCCGGCTCTCCGTCCGCTCCGAGTCACCCGAGGGGACCGCCGACTGGAGCCTGGCAGCGCTCCTTCCCGCGCCCTTCCGGCTGAAGCGCGCGGCCCGCGCGCTTGCGGCCGTGGCTGCGCTTCTCACCGCCACCTGCGGGTACGAGACGCCCACCGCGGTGGAAGGCTTGACCTTTCCCGTCACGGTGATCACCTCGGAGGTCCATCTCTCCCACGACCAGTTCGCCCGCGGCGTTCAGGTATTCGGGGGCTTCGGCCGCGCTTCGGACGTGGCCGTTCCCCTGGTCGCCACCGAGTTCGGCGAAGACGGCCTGGAGGCGCGCACGCTGGTGCGATTCGGTCCCATCCCGCGCTCCGCCAGCATTCGCGACACCGCCGGCACCACGGTCACCGACCCGGACCTCACGCTGGTGGGCGGGCGTGCCGTCCTCCGCTTCGATACCCTGGCGGCCCCCTCCGGACCGGTGACCTTGTCCGCATCGCTCATCAGCGAGCGCTGGCATCCGCCCTCCGCCACCTTCGTCCACGCCGTGGACACTCTCGGGGAACAGGTCGCCTGGGCTGACCCCGGCGGCGGTGACGCCACGCCGATCGCCACGGCGGTGTGGGATCCGGCGGAATCCGACTCCGCCTTCTTCGCCATCGACACCCTCGTCATCAAGGCGTGGGACACCGAAGACGAAGCCCGCGGCATGCTGGTGCGGATGGTCACACCCGGCGAGCGCGTGAAGGTGCGTTCGGCAAACCTGGTCATGGACGCGCTGCCGTCGATCCGGTCGGACACGATGGTCACCACCGACACCTATTCGGAACACCTGACCTTCATCTACGACCCGGTTCCCTCCCTCCCCGAGGGCACGCTGCAGATCGGCGGCGCCCCGGCCTGGCGCACCGTCTTCGAAGTGCAGTTGCCGTCCTCGCTTCCCATCAGCGGCGAAGCCTGCCCTTCAGCCGAGTGTACCGTTCCGCTCAACGCCGACGGCATTACTCAGGCGGCGCTCGTCCTGACCCCGGGGCCCACCGACGCGGCCCTGCGCCCCACCGACACGCTCTTCGTCGACGCCCGCCCGATTCCCTCGCCCGAGCACCTGCCGCGCGCGCCCCTGGGCAACTCGATCCAGATCCCGGTCCTGCAGGTGCCTCCGGAGGTCTTCGCCGGCGAGGAGGGGCGCGTGCTCGAGATTCCCATCACCGGCTTCATCAAGGACCTGGCTCGCGGGATTACCGAAGACAGCGTTCCGGCGCCCAATACGGTGGCGCTGCTGGCCGCCATCGAGCCTCAGAGCTTCGAGCTGATGCGGTTCCTGGGACCCGACTCGAGTTCGCCGCCGCTGCTTCGCATCCTCGTGAGCCAGCTCTCCGGGATGAGCATGAGATGAGCCCCGGCGCCCGTCCCCGCATCGCCGTCCCGGTAGCAGCCAAGGTGCCCGTCATGGCTGCAGCCGTCGCGCTCCTCGCCCTCGCGGCGCCCCGGCCGCTCGCCGCCCAGTCGCTCATCGGCAGCCAGGGCCTGGGCATTCCCCTGGAGGCGCTCGACGGCCGCTCGCGCGCGCTGGGCTCGGTGGGGGTCGGCCTCTTCGGCGGCGCGGTGCTTCCCACGGATCCGGCCCGCGCCAGCCGCATCACGGTCCCCAGCATCTCGGTCACCATCCAGCCCAGCCGCGGCGCGGCGGCCATCGGCGACCAGAGCGTCCCGATCGAAGGCACCCGCTTTCCGCTGCTGGCGTTGTCCTATCCGGTGGGCAACTACGGGGTTGCCACCTTGTCCTACGGAGGCCTCCTGGAACAGAACTGGAAGGCCGAACGGACCCTTCGTCTCGCGCAGGAGCAGGACTCGATCGATGTCGCCGACACCTACGAGTCCGATGGCAGCGTGGGCGCGGCCCGCATCGGCTTCGCGCGCGCCCTTTCCGGAGGTCTTTCCGTCGCGGCCACCCTCGGCTATCACACGGGGACCCAGGTGCGGAGCTTCTCGCGCACCATCGGCGTCGTTGAGGACGAGGAACAGCCGACCGGCGACCGCTTTCGGGAGCGCGGCCGCTGGGAGATGACGGGCACAACCTTCGGGCTCGGAGCCATGTGGGATTTCCGTGGCTTCCTGCGCATCTCCGGCAGCCTGACCTGGTCCGGCGACCTGCGGGCGACCCCGGTGGGCCAGACCGAGGGCGGGGAAGCCCGCTTCGAGTTGCCCACGGAATTCCGCATCGGGGCCAGCGCGATGCTCACGCCCGTGGTAGCCGCCACCATTGGTTTCGGGCGCTCCAACTGGAAGCCGGCCGAATCGGGTGCGGGCGCGGCTGCGCGCGGCGCCGTCACCACCTTCGGGGGTGGGTTCGAGTGGTCGGGAATGGGCCTGTTCGGCCGCGGCTTCCCCGTTCGGGTCGGCTACCGCAAGGCCGGGCTGCCCTTTTCCATCGACGCCTCGACCCCGACCGAGAGCGGCTTCGCCGCCGGCTTCGGCTGGAACCTGCTCGAGACCGAGGACCTCGTCATCGCCTCCTTCGACTTCTCGTACGAAAGGGGCACCCGCGCCACGGACTCGGTCTCGGAGTCTTTCTCGCGCTACACGTTTTCCTTCCGGGCTTCGAGCTTCTAGTGGGTGCCGGGGCCCCGACCGCCGCGACAGGATCCGGTACCGCCGTCCGGCTGCCGGTGGCCGCCCCCAAGCGCGTCTACATCGAGACCTACGGCTGCCAGATGAACATCAGCGACGGCGAGCTGATGGCCGGCGTTCTCGAGCGGCGGGGTTATGCCGTGGCCGAGACCCCCGGGCAGGCCGACGTGGTTCTGGTGAACACCTGCGCCATCCGCGAGCACGCGGAACGGCGCGTCCTGGGCCGGGTGTCGCAGCTGAACGGCCTGAAGCGCGACAACCCCGATCTCGTGATCGGCGTCACCGGCTGCATGGCCCAGCGCATGGGCGACACGCTTCTGGAACAGGCCCCCTACGTCGACCTGGTGATGGGCCCGGACGGATACCGCGAGTTGCCGGAGCGTCTCGACGCCCTCTCCGAGCCCGGACGGCGCCTCTCGGTCCTCTCCCTGGATCCGGCGGAGAACTACGAAGGCCTCGAGCAGCGCCGCACGTCCCGCATCTCGGCGTGGGTTCCGATCCAGCGCGGCTGCGATCACCGCTGCACCTTCTGCATCGTCCCGTACGTCCGCGGCCCCGAGAAGAACCGCCGTCCCGAGGAGGTCCTGGCGGAGATCCGGAGCATCGCCGCCAACGGCGTCACCGAGGTCACCCTGCTGGGACAGACCGTGAACTCCTACGCCCGGGGGGACTGGAGCTTTGCGCGCCTGCTCGCCGGCGTGGCCCGCATCCCCGGCATCCGGCGCGTGCGCTTCACCTCGCCGCACCCGAACGACGTCACGCCCGAACTCGTGGCGGTGATGGCCTCCGAGCCCGCCGTGTGCGAGCAGCTGCATCTGCCCGCGCAGTCCGGCAACAACCGCACCCTGAAGCGCATGCTGCGCCGCTACACGGTGGAGAGCTTCCTCGAGCGGGTGGAGATGGTGCGCGAGGCGATCCCGGACATCGCACTTTCCACCGACGTCATCTGCGCCTTCCCGGGCGAAACCCGCAACGACTTCGAGGACACCCTGGATCTGCTGCGCACGGTCCGCTTCGACGACGTCTACACCTATCGCTACTCGCCCCGCGAGGGGACCCCTGCGACCCGCATGCCGGCGCACTGGTTCATCGAGGACGGCGAGGCGGGGGCCCGCCTGCGGGAGCTGATCAAGGTGGCCCGTGCCGTCCAGACCGAGATCAACCGCTCGGAGGTGGGGCGGGTCGAGGAAGTGCTGGTCGAAAAGGAAGCCCGGGGTCCGGGGCAGATGCTGGGCCGCACCCGGCGTGGAAAGGTGGTCGCCTTTGCCGCGCCCACCAGCCTCGAGGGCGCGTACGCGATCGTCGAGCTCACCGGAACCAGCGGGGCCACGTTCACGGGCCGCCGGCTGGCGAACGGATCCCAGCCTGCGGAGCCGATTTGAGCAGATGGCTGGCCTTGACCGGAGTGGCGGCCTTTGTCGGGCTGGTGATCTGGTTTACCGCGCATAACGGCGACCAGCGCATCACGCTCGACCTGGGGTTCGCCCAGTTCTACCGGTTTCCGGTCACGATGGTGGCTTTCGCGGCGCTCCTGGTGGGCATGCTGGTGATGCTTCTGGCCGGGCTTCACACCGATCTGCGCGTGCGCAAGATCCTCCGTGACCGGCTCATCGAGGAGGCGCGCGCCGAGGGCGCTACGGACCTTACCCAGCGCGACCTCTTCGATGCGGAGGACGTGGGGGGCGGCAAGAATTCGTAAATCGCGCAAGATGTGTAGTCCGGCCGAGGAGGGCAGCCGAACACCTGGATTCCGCCGGTAGCCTGGCTGGCCCTGGCCTTCGGGCTGGGGACGGCGCTGGTTCACCTGCCGGCGTGGCTGACGCCGGTGGTGCTGGGCGGATCGCTGCTCTGCTGGCTCATATTTGCATGGGAGCGCCCGCAGTTTGCATGGCCGCGCTCCGGCCCCGACGCACCGCCGAGCCGGCCAGCCCGCATCGGCCGCCTCCGCCCGCAGCCCCTCCCCACCGGTCTCCTTCTCGCCCTGTGCGGCGGACTGTTCCACGGCACGGCCTCGGCCGGGGCGCGCGCCCGCAGCTGCCAGCTCGCGATCCCGGACGGCGCCACCCTGGAGCTGCGCGGCTACTTCGAGGGCGTGCCCGGGGAGGGTGCGGCGCCCTTTATCGCCCGCTCAGGGCTGCCTGGGGGATGCCGCGCCCGGGTGCGCGCCGTCGTCCGGGACGATGTGTCGGTTCCGCCCGCCGCCGCGTCGCTGGTGATTCGCGGCCAGTGGCTGGCGCGTCCATTGCGCCGGGGCATGCCCCCCGAGTACGCGGGTACCCTGGTGGTGCGCGCCCTCGAGGTGGACACCGGGGCCCCGGCGGTCCCGCTTGCCGTGCGTCTGCGGGCCGTCGTACGCGAACGCCTCGACGCGCTCTACCCGACCCGCGCCGGCCTGGGCGAGGCGCTCATCCTGGCCCGCCGCGAGCGTCTCGCCCGCGAGGTCCGCGACCAGTGGGCGCGCGCCGGCATCGCCCACCTGCTCGCCATCTCCGGCTTCCACGTGGGGGTGATCGCCGCCATCCTCTACCTGCTCGCGCGCCGCATCGGGCTCGGTCCCGGCCGCGCGCCGCTGGCGGCCGCCGGCGGCAGCTGGGCCTACGTGCTCGCCATCGGCTCTCCGGTGGCGGCCACCCGCGCGGCCTTCATCCTGGCGGCTCTGGCGGCGGGCCGCCTGCTGGGGCGCCGGGTATCGTCACTGGGCGCGCTCGCCACGGCCTTCATCGCCCTGCTCGCGGCCCGCCCGGACGCGATCGTCTCGGTCGCGTTCCAGCTTTCCTTCGCGGGCGCGGCGGGTCTCGTCCTGCTCTCTCCCCCGGTGAGCCGGGTTCTGCGCACGGGCCGGCTTGGCCGCCTTCCATCGGCGCTGCGCACCGGCCTCGCCTCGGGGATCGCCGCGACCGCCGCCACCTTCCCGCTGGTCGCCTGGCACTTCGGCTACTTCGCCACCGCCGGCATTCCGGTGACCCTGGTCGCCGGACCACTGGTCGCGGCCGCCATCCCGGGAATGCTCCTTTCCATCCTGCTCTCCTTCATCTCTCTCCCCCTGGCGGGCATCTTCGCGGGAGGTGTCGACCTGTTTCTCCAGCTCGCCGGCGCCATCGTCTCGTTGGTGGTGGATCTTCCCGGGGCCGCCGTGTGGACGCCCCGCTGGTGGATCGTGGCCGCGACCGCCGCCCTGGCCATCTATTGGCTCGTCGTCCGGGGCCTTGCCGTGCCCCTGCGTCCCCGGGTGCGCGCGGCCGTGTTGGCCGCCTCGCTGGCGGCCACCCTGGTGGCCTGGCCGATTCCCGCACTCATCGGGAGCGGTGGGGCCATGGAGCTGGTCTTCCTGGACGTGGGCCAGGGCGATGCGGTGGCCATCCGCACCCCGGGCAGCCGCTGGATCCTCATCGACACCGGCCCGCGCTCGCGCACCTTCGACTCCGGCGAGCGCATCGTCGTCCCCTACCTGAGAAGACGGGGCGCCGCGCGCCTGGAGGCGCTTGTCCTCACCCACCCGGACCTGGACCACATCGGGGGCGCCAACGCGGTCCTCTCGGAACTCGACGTGCTCCGCGTCCTCGACCCCGGAGCCCCCGCCGCGCGTCCTGCCTACGTGGCCGCCCTGGAGCGGGCTCAGGCCCGGGGCGCCACCTGGTTCGCCGCGCGCGCCGGGGACCGCGTCTCCGCGGACGGCGTCACCCTGGAAGTGCTGCACCCCGGAGGCGCCGCCGACTCCGCCGCCAGCGACGAGGCCAACGACCAGTCCGTCGTCCTGTTGCTGCGCTACGGCGACTTCAGCGCGCTGCTCCCCGGGGACGCGCCCGCGGCTGTGGAGGAGGCGCTCCTGGCCGCAGGCCACATCCCGCCTCTCGACCTGCTGAAGGCGGGACACCACGGCAGCCGCACCTCGACCTCCTGGAAACTCCTCGAGTTCACCCAGCCCGAACTGGGGGTGGTCTCGGCGGGCGCCCGCAACCGTTACGGACACCCGCACGCGGCGATCCTCGACCGCCTCGAGCGGGCCGGCGTCGATCTCGCGCGCACCGATATGCAGGGCATCGTGCGCGTTCGCGCCTTCCCCACGGGGGACTTCACGCTCTCGGTGGAACGCTGCCCGGTGCTCCCGGCGTGTTAGCCGCCAGTGGACGGAATCCTTGACGCGGTTCGGGCGTTTGCCCATTTTATCTGTGCAATATTGCCACTGGAGGGTGAATGACCCCACAGGCTCTGGCCGAACATCTTGGTGGGCCACAGGCTCTCGGTCGCGACATCCGGTCCGAACTGGATCTTGAGGATGCGGTCCGTTACGGGCTGCCCGTCCAAGCTGTTGAGAGCGTGGTGAAGGGCGGTGCTCTGCACGCAACCGAACTTCATGATCTGGTCATCCCACGGCGTACGCTTGCCCACAGGAAGCGCCTGGGCCGCCGGTTGAGCAGCGAGCAGTCGGACCGCCTCACCCGGGTGGTCCGCGTCGTGGCCTCGGCCGAGGAAGCCATCGGCGACACTGCCAAGGCAAGACGATGGCTCCGCAGGCCCAACCGTGCCCTCCAGGGTCGGCGGCCCCTGGATCTTCTGGCCAGCGATGTGGGCGCCCGCCTTGTGGAGCGGGTGCTGGGGCGCATCGAGCATGGGCTGGGCGCGTAGCGCGAAGGCCACACGCACTACACGCTGAATCGCGCTTGGAACTCTGGCGGATCACCCGCGAGGCCCGTGTGGCACTCGATGGCGAGGGGGCCCGCCTTTACGGGGCACGGTGGACTTCTCGCGGAACGCCCGCGGTCTACGCGGCCTCCCACCTTTCGCTCGCGGCCCTGGAATACCTGCTGCACATCGACGCGGAAGACGCACCGGACGATCTGGTTGCGTTGCGCATAGGTGTTCCCGACGACGTGAGCGAACTGGCCTGCGCGCCCGCATCCCTGCCCACCGATTGGCAGCAGACTCCGTCACCGCCCCGGTGCCGGGCGATCGGTGACGATTGGGCCAGGAGGGAGGAAGAGCTGCTGCTGCGGGTTCCATCCGTGCTCGTTCCCGAAGAGAGCAACGTGCTCGTGAATCCGATGCATCCGGACGCCGTCGGGGTCCGGCTTATCGGGTCTCGTCACTTCTCCTACGATGTTCGTTTGTTGACATGATGCGGGCTTGAGGCGAGGAGCGAGCCGCGCCACGATGCCGATGGCCCCAACCCTGTCCCGAAGCCCGTGCTCGTGCGAGATTGCCAGCGCTGCGCCAGGCATCCTCACTCACACCCCTCTCCGTCGTCCCCACCCAATGCGCTCTCGCACGCTCGTGCCCACCCTCGGGGCGTTCCTCGAAAGCGAGGAAGCTGCCCACTCATCCACACCCCCGGACTGGATTCACGTGCTTGCCGGCCTCGCCCGGGCAGGCACCCGCATCGCCCGCGTGGTGGCGCGCACGGGACTGACCGGCACCCTGCCGCGCACCGGCGACCGCAACGTCCACGGCGAAGCCGCCACCCGCATCGACAAGTACGCGCACAACGCCGTCGTGGAGGAGGTCGCCGATGCCGAGATGCTTTCCTGCATCATCTCCGAGGAGGCCGAGGAGCTGATGCCGATTCCATCAAGTCATCCGGACGGAGGCTGCATCCTCGCACTGGATCCGCTCGACGGGTCGTCCAACCTGGGGGTGAACGTTCCGGTGGGCACCATCTTCTCCCTGCTGCCCCGTTGCCGGTCCAGCGGTGCGCTCCGTCCCCCCTCCGGCGAAGCCATCCCCTCGGATGATGCGACGGACGGCGGATCCGACCTCGCGCCCGGTGCCGGCCCGACGCTCTCGGAAATCCTCCGACCCGGCCGCGACCAGATCGCGGCGGGCTACATCCTTTATGGGGCCGCCACCGTGCTGGTCTATACCAGCGGGCGAGGCGTGCACGGGTTCATCCGCGATCCCGAGAGCGGCGAGTTCCTGCTCAACCGGCGCGACATCCGCATCCCCTCGCCGTCCGCTCTGCACTACTCCACGAACGAGGCCTACACGCGGCGGTGGGATCCTCGCCAGCACCAGCTTGTGCGCCACTTCAAGAAGCCTCCGCCGGAGGGAACCAAAGGCTTCTCGGCGCGCTACATCGGCTCGCTGGTGGCCGATATCCACCGCACCCTGCTGGTGGGCGGACTCTTCATGTATCCCGCCTTCCGGGGGAAGCCGGAGGGGAAGCTGCGCCTGATGTACGAAGCAGCGCCCATGGCCCTGATCATGGAGCAGGCGGGAGGAAGGGCCACCAACGGCACCGAGGACATCCTCGACATTCGTCCCCGGGACATTCACCAGCGCACCCCGCTCTTCGCCGGCGCGCGGGAGTTGATGGACGTTGCCGCCTCCCATCTCGAAGGAGAGGCGGCGAATTCAGCGTAGTTCCTGCGGGCGCCCGCACCCGCCGACAGCCACCTACGGGCAGTTCGACGTCACCGTGGCGCGCTTCGCCCTGAGCATTTCGATGTCCTCGCAGGAGACGGCGGTGCGCTCAAGCTTCACCTCGTCATCCCTGCCGACCCCCGGGTTGTCGATCAGGGGCTGGATGTCGCTCAGCTCCCGATTGTCGTGGAGATGCAGGGTGGTCAGATAGATCATGTCGATCAGCGGGCTGACGTCGGTGATCATGGTCCGCTCGAGGCCGATGAGCAGCAGGTTGTCGAGTTCGGTCAGCGCCGACAGGTCGGAGAGGGTGTTTCGGCCGACATCCAGCGTCTGAAGCGCCCACAGGCCAACGATCGGATCAAGGTCGGCAATGTCGTTGTCGTAGAGTTCCAGCCGCAGCAGCGTTTCGAGTCCCGCTAGCGGCGTGAGATCGCTGATCCGGTTGTGCGACCCACCGAGTTGTTCGAGTTGGCTCATGTTCCGGACGGGCGACAGGTCGGAGACCTGGTTTTCGCGGAAGCTGAGCGCGAACATGCTCGTCAGCCCGGCAAGCGGGCTCAGATCCGTGATCGAATTCTCGCGCACGTCCAGGTACTCGAGGTCGGTGAGCGCGGCGATCGGGCCAAGATCCTCGATCGCGTTCTGCGCAACCAGAAGTTCGGTGAGGCCGGTCAGGTTCTCGATTCCCGAAAGGTCACGGATGCCTGTGGCGTTGACCCCCAGGGACTCGAGGGAAGCCACGCGTCCACAGGTGAGCGATTCCTCCGGGGCGAGGTCGAGTGCTGCGCGCACGCCGGCTTCGAGCGCCGGATCGGCGAAGGTCGGGACCGCGCTCGAGTCCGAGCCGCAGCGCTCGCCGGGGCTCAGCGTGGGTCCCGTCGCGTCACCGCACGCGCACAGGACCAGCAAGGCTGCCGAGGTCCAGGCACGCGCTCCGGCCGGGAATGGAGAACGCCCCCGCCAACCGCACATGGCGTGGCTGTCGCGTTGCCGCGGTTGGGCGTGTATCGATCCGGTCATGGAATCACGCTCCAGATGAACCGAAAGCCGGGCGCGAGCTTGACGACCGGCGGCTCGGGGCTTTGCTGCCCGCCGCCGTGTCTGCCGACGGTCCGCGCCCAACTGATGGAAACCGCCAGGAAGCCGACGGCCATGCCGGCCGTCTTGACCGGGTCGAACCGGGGGACCTCGAAACCGTGCACGTCTGACAACCGCACGCCTCGCCTCGGGGGCGCGAATGGTCCGACCGCCACCCGAGCGGAAGCCGACACGATCGAGTCGTTCACCACGATCGGGCGGCGGATCGTCATCTGGTCTCCGGTTTCGGCCGTCAGGCGGACCTCCGGAGGGCTCTCGCGGGCGATCCAGCTCTCCGGGGTGTCCGTCACCGGATGCCAGCTCTTGCATCCCGATAGCAGCACGAGGGCGACGATGGCTGCAGTCGAAAACACGCGTTCCCGGCAGTCCCTGTTCTTCATGGCCTTGTGCGCCCCCTACCGTGATGGCCTGACCGAGCCCCTCGCCCCTCTCCGGGTTCCAGAACATATCCGACGCGGTTGTGTACTTCCAGCCTACACCAATCGGCTTCCGTGTTGCCCCGGGGGTGATCATGACCTTCCCGACCCCATCGCCGCTTCGGCGGCCCTTCCGACCCCCGGTTCGCGGGTTTTTCTGCCCTGGCTCCAGCGCCGTCAGGACTCCCGAGGTGGCCGGCTGCGCCCTGCTCCTGCTCCTGCTCGCGGCCTGCGGTGGCGGTGCCGGCGGCGCTCCCGGGAACTCGCCGGATGCGCCCGCCGCCGATGAAGCCCAGGTCCGTTCCTATCCCCCGAACGAGGTGTCGCGGGCCGAGATCGACGAACGAGGGGCGAACGCGCACACCGCGATGCAGTTTCTCCGGCGCGTCCGGCCGGCGTGGCTGCGCTCACGCGGCTCCAACTCCCTTACCTCCGCCGGCGCCATGTACCCCGTCGTATACATCGACAACATCCGCCGGCCGGGCGGCTTGAGCGCGCTCTTCCAGGTCCCCCTGAGCGAGGTGCGGGGGATGGAGTTCATCGGCCCCGGCGACGCCACGACGCGCTGGGGCACGGGCCATCAGTCCGGGGTGATCCTGATCGTCACCGGGCGCTGACAGCCAACCCGCCCGGCAGACCTGCCAAGAAAAAAACCGGAGGCAAGCCCCGCCGGGGCCCACCTCCGGTTCCGCTTCGGGGAGAATCAGATCCTCCGGATCCTCCTCTCCTTCCCGAAGCCGCAGGTCACTGGCGAATCATCAGCCGCCCGTGATGGTGGTGTTGTTCTGGAACTCCGTGGCCGGCAGGTCGAAGCAAAGCTGGTTGCCGTACACGGCGCCGAAGCCGTCGTCCTGGCCGATCGGCGGATAGGGCCGGACTCCGAGCCGCCTCAAGTCCCACAGGTGGTGTCCCTCCAGGAACAGCTCCGCGGCGCGCTCCTCGATGAGCTGGTCCATCATGCCGTTCATGTCCATCATGGCCATGTGGGGTGACGCGCCGGCGTTCGCACGCAGCGTGTTGAAGATGGATGACGCCTGGCCGTAGTTGCCTGCTTCGATGGCGGCCTCGGCGATGATGAGCTGTGCCTCCTCCCAGCTGGCGAGCTGCACGGGAGAACCCGCGCTCGGATACTTCTCGGCAAACCACAGGGCGATCTCGGTGTTGGGGTGGCCCCGCCCCTGGTCGGTCACCGCGACGCGCGGATCCAGCTCCCGCATGCACTCCGACATCATGTCGTCGGGCCAGGGGAAGTTGCAGGGGAAGTCCCGGTAGGGTTCCGCCACCGTGACCATGTTGTTGTCGACGTTGAACTCCCACTGCTTGTTCTTGGTTACGGATTCGGCACCGGAATACTCGAGCAGCCACTCGAAGCCCTCAGGCACCGCGCTTGCGGTGCCCGCGGCCGCCGACGTCTGCCCCAGGTTGAGCTGAGTCCGGGCCTTGCCCACCCGCACGGCGTTGAGCAGATCGCCCGAAGCCCCCGCCGCCGCCGACTGGTCGAAGCGCTCGATCGCCACGCCGAAGGCCTCGGCGGGAGTCACGACGGGGCCGTTTTCGACCACCACCAGCTCGCACATCGATTCGGCGAACAGCGTGTAGGTGTAGCCGGCGTACATCGCCACCTCGGCAATCATCTGCGTCCTGTCCGGGACGTCGGCGTCGGTCCACTCATTGAGCAGGCCGAGCACGTAGTCGGCAAGCCAACGCGTCCGGGAGAGGGGGCGGTAGAGCGCCGGGCTGAATGTGTCCCCGCAGTCGCGCTGCGCGTACTGGGAGCCGTAGCCGCTGGTGTCGTGGATGCGGGCGTCCCAGATGTTGGAAATGGTATTGTTGGATGCGTCCCGCCACTCGTTTCCGGTGAGGGCGCTCGCGGTCGCGTGATAGGTATGGGCGCAGCGGAACTCGTTGGCCACGCTGGCGACGAGAAGATTAGCCGAATTCGGGTTCTCCAGGTCGCTCGCCACCACCCGGGAAGGCTCTTCCACGCTCAGCAGCTCGTCGAGCGCGTCGCACGACGCGAGCAGCGCAATGGGCGCGAGGACGAGGGCGGAAGCCTTGATCATCTGCTTTATCATGACAAGCCTCCTTTACATGCCCAGGCGGACAGTGAGGGTGATGGAGGTCAGCGGCGGAACCGCGGAGTCCTCCTGCGGCTCCCGGTTGCCCGAGAAGGTGTTGCTCGGGTCCACGACCTCGGGATCGTGGTGCGGCCACTCCGGCCAGTTGGTCCAGAGCATGGCCAGGTTGCGGGCGGAAAGGCTGAGGCTTCCCCGGGTGGACCGTACCACCCCGAGCCAGTCCTGCGGCATCTGGTAGGTGAGCGAGAGCTCGCGGAAGCGCACGAACGACGCCTCATTCACCCACAGGTCATACTCGCCCGTCGAACCGAACTGCGCCTCGGCGACCAGGCGGATGTCGTGGTCGAACGGGTAGGCGGTGAGTTCGCTCTGCTGGATGGCGCCGTACCTCCACCAGCCCTGCAGGTCGTACTTGGTCTGGCCGATCTTGCCCTGAACCAGCGCGTCCAGGGTCAGCCGTTCACCGATCGTGAACGACGATCCCACGGAGATCTCGAGGTTCGGGTCCGGGTGCCCCTGGTAGATCCATGCCTCTTCGTTGCACGGGATGTACGGGGCGTCGTCGTCCTCGTCCACCGAGTGGCAGAGGAGGGTCTGGCGGTTGATCTGGTCGGAGCCCGGGAGGAACTCGGCGAACGCTACGCTGGGCGCGAACAGCGAGCCCACCGGATAGCCTTCGTGGTGGCGCGTGGTCCATCCCAGCTGGAGGAAGCAGGAGTCCCTCAGCTCCGGCTTGCCGCTGCACGGCAGACCCAGGTTCTCGACACGGTTCCGGTTGGTGCTGGCGTTGACGATCAGGTCCCAATCCAGCGAGTTCGACTCCAGGACGCGGGCGGAAAGCCCGACCTCGACGCCCCGGTTGCTGACCTCGCCGATGTTGACGAACTGCTGGGCGAGGAATCCGGTCGACGGCGCGCGATTGCGCGCCACGATCGCGTCCTTGGTGCGCTGGTCGTAGTAGGTGAAGTCGATGGTGACGCGGTCGTTGAAGAAGCTCGCGTCGAACCCGGCCTCGATCTCGACGCCGCGCTCGGGACCCAGCTCCGAGTTCCCGGGATCGTTCGGCCTCACGGTCGCCGAGCCCGCGGGCGACGCGCGCGTGGCGAAGGTGCGCAGCGCGGCGAAGGCGTCGGGCTGCTGGCCCGACTCGCCGTAGGCGGCGCGCAGGCGGAAGGAGTTGGCAAACCCGGTGCCGCCGTCGGCGACCACCCAGGAGCCGCTCACCTTCGGGTAGACGATGAGGTCGAAGTCCTCACCGAACGCGCTGTTGTCGTCGGCGCGCACGGCCCCGGTGATGAACAGCCGGTCCTGCCAGCCGAACTGCTGCTGCAGGTAGACGCCGACGGTGTTGTTCTCGACGAAGCCGTCGAACCCGAACCGCTCGGCGGTGGCGTTTACGCTTGAGAGGCCGAGCGCCGGGAAACGGTCGCCGTCGGCGGTCACGTCTTCGATGGTCCGGGTGTAGACCTGGAATCCGACCGATGTCGTGGAGAGGATGTCGGCGGTCAGGTCACGGGTGCCGGACGCGGCGTAGTCCCAGGTGGTGTAGACGACCGCCTCACGATTGGCCCTGCGACCGCCCGCGGCCGCGTTGGTCGACCAGAACTGCGCCGATTCCGGCGTCAGGAAAGGCTGCAACTGATCTTCGAGCTGATCGGTCACGTCCAGCCCGAAGGTGAACCGGTGGGTGAGCCAGTCGAAGGGAGTATGCGACGCCGTGAGGCCGGCCGTCATGCGGTTGGCGTTGTTGTAGTAGTTGTTCCTCTCATACATCGCCTCGGGCGTGTACCGCCGGTAGCCTCTGCGCGGGGTGCCGAGAGTCGTCGGAGTGGCGCGGATCGCCTCCTCGTACGGCTGGTCGCCGCCCAGCCGGATGCGCGTAAGCGCGACACCGGCGTTGGCCGAGAGCGTCAGGTCCTCGCTGGGCTGCGCCTGGACGTTCACGCGGCCGTTGTACTTCTTGGCCCAGCTGTCCTCGGTCACGCCCCGGTCCGAAGAAGCGGATCCGGCCACGAAGTACTGGAACAGGTCGGACCCTCCGGAAAGGTCGATGCCGTAGTACTGGGTGTGTCCGGTGTCGAACATGAGATCCTGCTCTGCCGGGTAGTCCCGGAACATGTTGATCTCTTCGAGTTGGCCCGAGATGTTGCTCACCCCGTAGTTGGTGGGCGTGCGGCCGGCCGGATCCCGGAACCACTGCGCACCCTGGCGGAAGGTGAAGTTCCACTGGGCGTCGCCGACGGCCCCCATCTTGGTCTTGATGTTGATGACCCCGTTGGCCGCCTCGGTCCCGTAGAGGGTGGCCGCCGCCGGGCCCTTGATGACCTCGATGCTCTCGATCATCGCCGGGTCGAGGTCGTCGATGCGGGAGACATCGCGCGAGCCGCTCTCCATGCGGTTGCTCACCCGGACGCCATCAATATAGACGAGTGGACCGTCGTTGACCTCGCGCATGGTGGAGCTGCCGCGGATCTTGATGGTGGAGGCGCCGCCGGCGTCGCCCGAGCCCTGCTGGATGACGACCCCCGCCAGGCGGCCGCGCAGCAGGTCGGAGACGTTCTGGAGCGGCTGAACCTCAGCGACGGCCGCATCGAGCACGGCCACCGAGTTGCCGATCTCGCGCACGCGGCTCGCCGCCGCCGTGCCGGTCACGACCACCTCGTCAAGCTGCAGCGCCTGAGAGGCGAGGAAGAAGTTCTGAACGACCGAGCCGTCGGCTGGCACGTTCACCACCACCGACTCCGAGCGGTAGCCGATGGACTGCACGGTGACCGTCTGCGAGCCGGCCGGCACGTTGATGATGAGGTACTGGCCGTCGGCCTGGCTGAGCGAGCCGATGTCGAGCCCCTCGATGAAGACCTGGGCCGCGTTGATCGGATCCCCCGTGGCCTGGTCCCGAACGGTGCCCGTCACCGTCTGCGCCTGCAGCAGCGCTGGCGATGCCATCGCTATAGCGATGAGGGCGAACAAGGTTTTGCGTCTCACGGATCTCCTCCTTTCCCGAGTCGCGTGGTGAACTTGCGCCGGACCAAACCCGGACATAACCCGGACATGACCCGAGCGCGACATGCGATAATAGGTGGTGGACGGCGCAAGTGACAAGAGCGGCAGGCCACGCGTCGTCTGCTGCCCGGTGCCGCTGGCGTGGCAGCCGTCGCAACCGTCCTCCGCCGAGTGCGACCGGTTTGTGCCTACGCCAGCTCCAGCCGCCTGCGCCGGCGCTTGCGGCCTTCCTCGTAGCGGCGGCGGTCGTCGGGGTCCGTGAGGTCGAGTGGGGGGACGGGAGTGGGACGGCAGGCTTCGTCGATCGCGACGAAGGTGAGGAGGCAGGTGTTGGTATGCCGCTTCACCCCGGTGAGCGGGTTTTCGGCGTCGACCCGAACGCCGACCTCGATGGAGGTGGTGCCCACGTAGTTCACATGCGCCGAACAGGTGACCAGCTCGCCGGAGCGGATGGGCTCCCTGAAGTCGACGCGGTCGATGGACACGGTGACGCAGGGCCGTCCCGCGTGACGGATGGCGGCCACCGCCGCCGCGCGGTCCACCATGGAGAGGATCACTCCGCCGAAGACGTTGCCCAGGTTGTTCACCTGGTTCGGCATCATCAGTTCGGTGATGACCGTGTCCGAGGCGGCCGGCTTCTTCGGGGTCGGATCGTAGTCGCTCATGGTTGCGGGAGTACACCGTTCGCCGGGCGCGGGTTCGGAACGTGTCCGCTCCGGGCCGCGCCCACGCTCCACAGCCGCTTGCGGCGGGAACCGGGACCGGGCAACCTGCGTGGCATGGTCGGGCTCGCTCAATGTCTCATGGGCGCGGAGGTCGCATGATGAATCGAAGACACTTTACCCGGATGGGTGCGATGGCGCTGGGCGGGCTTGCGCTCCCCGGAGGCACGAGGAGTCTGCCGCGCGGATTGCGCCACGGTGGGCGCCAGGAGCTTCGCGTGGATGCCGGTCGCCTGATCGAGCGCATGCGCGCGCTCGAGGCCTTCGGGCGCAACGCGGCGGGCGGGATCGATCGGGTGGCCTTCAGCGACGCGAACATCGAGGCGCTCGACTGGGTGGCGAGCCACCTGGGCGCGGCCGGCTTCCAGGTCGGCATCGATCTGGCCGGCAACCTGATCGCGCGCAAGGCGGGCCGGGATTCCTCGCTACCGCCGCTGATGTTCGGCTCGCACATCGACTCGGTGCCCGGAGGGGGCAATTTCGATGGCCAGGTCGGATCGATGGCCGCTGTCGAGGCCGCGACCCGGCTCGCCGAGGCCGGCCACCGCACCCGCCATCCCCTCGAGGTGGCCATCTTCTCCAACGAGGAAGGCGGCAAGACGGGCAGCCGCATCCTCGCCGGAGAGTTCCTGCCGTTCGAACGCGACGTCCAGACCGCCTCGGGCTACACCATCGGGGAAGGCCTGCGGCGCCTGGGCGGCGACCCGGACCGATTGGTGGACGCCCGCCGCGAGCCCGGCTCCATCGCCGCCTTCCTCGAGCTGCACATCGAGCAGGGCGCGGTCATGGAGACCGACGACATCGACATCGGGGTGGTGGAGGGAATCGTCGGCATCATGCGCTGGAACGTCGCCGTCGAGGGCATGACCAACCACGCCGGCACCACTCCCATGGACCGGCGTCAGGACGCGATGGTCGGGGCCGCGCGCTTCATCGACATGGTGCATCGCACCGCGCGAGGCATGCCGGGGCGGCAGGTAGCGACGGTGGGACGGCTGGCCGCCGAGCCCGGCGTCCCCAACGTGATTCCCGGGCGGGCGGTTCTCTCGCTTGAGATCCGCGATCTGTCGATGGCGGGCATCGAGAGCGTCTTTGAGGCTGTGCGCGCGCGGAGCGAACGAATCGCGCAAGAAACCGGCGTGACCTTTGCCTTCCAGCGCTTCTACACCAGCCGCGCCGCTCCCACCGACCCGCGCATCCGCGACCTCTTTGCGGCCTCCGCCCGCGAACTCGGCCTGGTTTCGCGCCGCATGCCTTCGGGCGCCGGACACGACGCCCAGAGCATCGCCCTGCTCGCCCCGGTGGGGATGATCTTCGTGCCCTCCATCGGGGGCATCAGCCACGCCCCCGAGGAACGCACCGAGGACTCCGACATCGTCAACGGCGCCAACGTGCTGCTCCTGACGCTGCTTGCCGTCGACGAGACGGGACTCGCCGGGGATTGATGCCGCGGGGGAGGGCGTTGACTCCGGATACCGTTTGTACTGGCGTATACTGACATCTACTGGTGATTCTACTCGCGGGAGTGGCGGGAGCACTTCCGGTGGCGTAGTAGTAAGAAAGAGGCGCAATGCCGCGGCCTTCGGCTGCGCGGACCCTTCCACGGACTTCCAGGGAAAGGCCAACGTCATGCAAGGATGCACCGCCAACCCGATATCCGCCCGGCTGGCCGTCCCGCTGGTCATCGCGGCAGTTCTGGGTCTCCCCGGGGCCGTGTCCGGCCAGGAGCCGGAGTCCGACGACGCGCGGGTGACCATCATGGGCGTCGTCTACGACGTCGTGACCGGTACCGCAATTCCGACCGCCGCCGTCTCGCTTGAGAACGGCCGCCGGGGGGTGCTCACCGACGATCAGGGCGTCTTCCGGCTGGAGGATGTCGAAGCCGGACCCCAACTGCTCGTGGTCACCCAGTTCGGATACCAGAAGAGGGCGATCGCCGCCACCGTCACCCTCGAGTCGAGCGGAATGATGCAGGTGGCGCTCACGCCCCGCCCCATCATGCTCGCGGGCGTGACCGCGACGGTCGAGAACGTAACGGAGATGGAAGCCCGCCTGCGCTTCCGCCGCAGGGCCGCCGGTTTCGCCACTCAGGCCTACGACCGGCAGGAGCTGTTTCGCGCGATGACCGGCACCCCGCTGGACTTCCTGAATCAGCGGACCATGGTGCACATCGTGACGTGTCCGCCCGGGGCTTTGGCCAGCCGGTGCGTGCGTCGGCGGGGACGAGCCATCGAACCCTGGGTCTATGTGGACGAGGCGCTCGCATGGGGAGGGCTTGACGAGCTGGAGACCTATGCGGTCTCGGACATCTATCTGATGGAGGTTTTCTCCTGGGGCTCCGAAATCCGCATCTACACCAATCAGTTCATGGAGCAGATGGCCCGCAAGCCGATGATGCCGATTCCGCTCAACCTCTGGACCCGGCCGGCGCGGTGAAATGAAATGTCCATTCAGATGTGAGGTTCGCATGGACGCGAGAAACAAGTTGTTTGGGGCGCCGATCCTGCCTGCCGCATTCGCCGTGGGCCTGCTGTTGTCCGCGTGTGCCGAGGCACCGGAAGCCGGGAGTTCCGACGCCGTGGTCTTCGAGGGCGCGCGCGTGATCGTCGGCGACGGGGGAGTGATCGAGGACGCCGTCTTCGTCGTGGAGGACGGCCGCTTTACGGCGGTTGGTGCGGCGGGGGAAGTGGAGGGGCCCGCCGGGGCCGCCCACATGGACCTCGGCGGCAAGACGGTCATGCCGGCGATCGTGAACGCGCACATCCACCTGGCTTCCGACCGCGAGACCCGTACCGACCAGCTGCAGCACTACGCGTACTACGGCCAGTCGATGGTGGTGAGCCTGGGGACGGAGGATGGGAGCGTCGGCTTGCAGATGCGCGGCGAAGTGGTGCCCGACGGCGCCCGCTCGCAGAGCGCGGGACGGGGCATCACCTCACCGGAGCCCGGCCGCACGGAGATTCCGCATTGGGTGACCACCGAGGAGGAGGCTCGCGCGGCGGTGCGGGAGTTGGCCGCCGCCCAGGTGGACATCGTCAAGATCTGGGTGGACGACCGGAGCGGCCAGTACGAGCGGCTCTCCTCCGAGCTCTATGGTGCGGTCATCGACGAGGCGCACGCCAACGGCCTGCGCGTGACCGCCCACGTCTTCACGCTCGAGGACGCGAAGGGGCTGCTGCGGGCCGGCGTGGACGCCTTCGCGCACGGCATCCGGGACATGGACGTCGACGACGAACTGGTCACGCTCTGGCAGGAACGCCCGAACGTGGTGCTGGTCCCCAACCTGCCCGCGCCCGGGGTGGCGGAGGACATGGGCTGGCTGGCGGGGTCGGTGCCTGCGCCCCAGGTCGAGCTCATGCAGACCAACTCGTTCGACCGGCCGGAACTCCAGGACTTCTTCGGCATCCAGGCGCGCAACCTGGACCGCCTCAGCCAGGAGGGCATCACCATCTCCTTCGGCACCGACGGCAGCTCGCCCTGGGCAGCGCACCAGGAGCTGGCCGACATGGTGCGGAGCGGGATGAGCCCGGCGGACGTGATCGTGGCGGCCACCAGCGCCTCCGCGGAGTTCGTGGGCGCGGATGATCTGGGGACGGTCGAGGCCGGCAAGAGCGCCGACTTCATCGTGCTCGACGCAAATCCGCTGGACGACATCACCAACACGCGCGCGATCGACGCGGTGTACCTGCGGGGGACGGCGATGGATCGCGAGGGGGTGGGAGCGCGCTTCCGGGGGGCGGATCAGTAGGCACCGACTTCGAAGGAGCCTGTTCGCTCCTCTCGGGGGCGCTCTCCGGCGGAACCCGGCGCGAGATTCTGCGCGCGTGCTCGCCGGATGGGGGCGCGAAGGGGCTCCAGCGGCTGCGCGCCGGGATGCGCGCGCATGTATTCCGGGGGCGTTTCGCCCCGCTCGTGCTGGACGGCTTCGTGCGCGACTTCGACGTGCGCACCCGTGAGGAGGGATTCCACGTCCTCCATTCGTGGAACCATCGGGAGCACCACTTCACCCGTGAGAACACGCCGGTGCTCATGCTGGACCGCTTCGCCGAGGAATGGTCGGCGGCGCGCGCCACGCCCCGCGTCCAGGCGCTGCTGCTGGACCACTACTTCTTCTACGTGCTGGCGGTCATGGCCATGCGGGCGTGGGACGAAGGCGATCCGAACGAGAATCTGGACCGCGTCACCGGGCTGCTCGGTCACCTGCAGGGTTCCCACGGGAGCGGGCACCAGTTCGTCGCGCGCGCCGAGACCCTGATGCTGATGGCCATCTCCCACTTCCACCCCGACGAGAGCGCCTATCCCCGTCTGCTGGAGAAGATCCGCACCCTGGACCGCGTCCACCGGGTGCACTTCGCACTGGCCGAGGCCGCGATCCTCGGAAGCCACCTGCGCTGGGGGTTTGCGGTGCTCTACCGGCGCGATCTCGGGCGCATGCGGAGCGACAACGTCGGCGACTACCCGTGGCTGCTCTTCTCGGTCGCGACGCTCATGGAGGAGTACGTACGGTTGCGGGGGGAGGACGGGGGGAGCCGGTCGGGACTGGCCGATCGGCGCACCCGCGTCCTCGAAGCCCTCATCGATGGCCTGACCCCGGACCCCTGGGCCTTCGCGGGCGCGCCCCCGGAGGCGCTTCGGCGCTACGAGGAAGAGCACGCGGGCTTCCGCGATGCGTTCGCGGAGCACCGGGACGATCTGCTGGAGGAATTCGAACGGCTGCGCCCCGGCCGGGAGGCGTACTCGCCCCTTTCCTTCCACTGCAACTTTCCCCACAACGCCATCATGGCGAAGGTCTCGATCCAGCTCGCCGACGCGAACGCCCCCAACCTGCCGATGGACGCGATGTTCACGCGGGCCGAAGCGTGGCGGCCGGGTGGATCGGGCGCGGCTGCGGATGATGCGGCGGACCAAGCGGCGGGCCGATCGGGCGCCAGCGAGGGTTCCCAGGGCGATCAGCGACGAACCGATCCGGCGGCCTTCGTGTCCGCGAACCATCCCGAGGCGCTCGCACGCTACCTGATGGCATACTCCGGGGCTAGCCCGGAGCGGCTGGGGCGGCGCGGTGCGCGGCTCATCATCTACGATCCCAACGTGGGGCTGCGCTACTACAAGATGGCGCTGCAGGCGATGCGCTCCGGGAGTTGACAAGGGGGACGCGACACCCCTACCGGTGGTAGGTACCCACTACCCGTCGTTGGCAGTGGGCGTCGCGGTTCCAGCGAAGAGAGGTGGGTGATGAGCACGCCGACCGCGTTCCCGCGCATGCGCGCAATGTTCCTGGTGACGGCGGCCGCTTTCGCGGCAGGTTGCGCCACCACCCCCGGCATCGACTCGGCACCTGCCGATGCCGCGTCCACCCCCGAAGGCGCCTCCGACGACCAGGTGCGCGTCGGTTACGGAACCCAGGAGCGGGATGAGGTGACGGGCGCGGTGTCCTCCATCAGGGCGGAGGACGCCGGACGGGAGGTCACGAGCATCATCGACCTTATGGAGGGCCGCCTGCCGGGCGTGACCGTCCGGCGCCTGGGCAATGGCGATGTCTCGATCCGGGTGCGGGGGGCCGGGTCGTTCATGGGGGGCGGGGAGCCGCTGTTCGTGATCGACGGCCGGACGATCATGGCGCCGGCCGGCTCGGCCCTCATGGCCATCAGCCCCAGGGATGTCGTACGCATCGACGTCCTGAAGGATGCCGGCGCCACGGCGATCTACGGAAGCCGCGGCGCGAACGGCGTCATCGTGATCACAACGCGCAGATAGGATCAGGACCTCGGGACGGGGCGCTCAAAGGCGTTTCCCGCTGGTGCGTTTCTTGCCTTGTCTCCATAAGTTTTCGAGGAATACGCGACTGCCGCTCTGAGCCTTCCGATCTCCCAGTCTCGGATCGCCCCCAGGGCGGATTCAGTTCGCGGCCCCTGCGACTCTACTCCCCCGGAGGAACTATGCGAACAAACTTACGAAACTCGTTTGGACTGCTCGTCGGCGTGCTCGCGACGGCGCTGCCGCTGCAGGCCCAGGTGACCGGCGCCGTCACATCCGCCGAGACCGGAGAACCGCTCGCCACCGTCCAGGTGTCCATCGAGGGCACGGGCATCGGGGGCCTGACCAACGAAGAGGGCCGGTACCTCCTGATCAACGTCCCCTCCGGGCCGCAGGTCGTCCTCTTCCAGTACCTCGGCTTCGAGACCGAGCGCCGCGAGATCACGGTCACGGAGGGTGAGGCGGTGGTGCAGGACGTGGCCCTCACCGGAACCGTGCTCGGCCTGGACGAGCTGGTGGTCGTCGGGTACGGAACCCAGTTGCGCAGGGAAGTGACGGGCGCGGTGACCTCGGTCCCGGGCATCGAAATCGCCCAGGCTTCGGTGACGCCCAACCTGCAGACCGCGCTTCAGGGGCGGCTGGCCGGCGTAAACGTCGCCGAGTCGTCCGGAGAACCGGGCACGGCTCCGCAGGTTCTGGTCCGCGGCAGAGGCTCGATCTCCGCCGGCACAGAGCCCCTCTATGTCATCGACGGCGTGCCGTACTCGATGAACCTGAACATCGAAGGCGAGGTGAGCCTGCAGAGGGCCAGCTTCGGCGTGACGCGGGCCAACCCGCTGGCCAACCTCAACGCCAACGATATCGAAACCATCGAGGTCCTGAAGGACGCAGCAGCCGCGGCCATCTACGGCTCGCGCGGCTCCAACGGCGTCATCCTGATCACGACCAAGCGCGGGGAGCGCGGCGCGCCGCCGCAGGTGAGCTTCCGGGCCTACGGCGGTGTGCAGACCGCCTTCAATCGGCCGCGCCTGATGAACGCAGCGGAGAACATCCAGTACGTGAAGGATGCCCGCAACAACTCCTACCTGCAGGGCCGGGATCCCCTGAATCCCGCGAGTCCCGCCTACAACCCGCTCTACAATCCGGACAACAACGCCGGCCGCGCCGAGAACGGGGCGAGCGGATCGCAGTTGATCCCGGAGGCCTACGTGAACTGGGACGGGACCGACAGCGACTGGATCGGCGCCGTCCTCGAGGAGGCGGTGCTGCAGAACTACGACGCCTCCGTCCGGGGAGGCTCGGAGAATCTCGCGTACTTCGTATCGGGCTCCTACATGGACCAGTCCGGCGTCATCAAGGGCTCCAACTTCCGGAGGCTCGCGCTGCGCGCCAACCTGACCCTGGATCCGAGCGACCGGCTCCAGTTGAACGTGGACGTCAACTCGGCCTACGCCGACCACGACCGCAAGGCGGCGCACGCGCCCTACTTCGGCAGGCCGCCGGGTCTCATCTACTCGGCGATGGTGTCCTCGCCCGTGGCGCGCATCTACGACGCCGAGGGCAACTACCTGCAGCGGGGCGAGAACAGCATCAACGCCCTGGGCAACGGCATGACCAGCACCAATCACGCCCTGGCCGCCCGCGACTACATCGACGACGATCTGCAGACGGGACGCGTGTTCGGCAGCGTGTCGGCCGACCTGGACCTGCGGGACGACCTCCGCTACCGCGCGCTCTTCGGCTACGACTACGACACCAGAAACCGGCACTTCTACCAGGGAACGCGCCTGCAGTACCGCGGGCGGAACGTCCCCGACCCGTACGCGCAGGCCCTCTCGGGTCAGAGCCGCAACTGGCTGCTCGAGAACACCCTGACCTGGAACAGGTCGTCAGGCCCGCACAGCTTCAACGTGCTGGCCGGGTACACGGCCGAGCATCAGTTCGACGACACTCAGGACGTGATAGCCCGGAATTTCCCGGACGATCAGGTCAGGACCATCAACGGCGGCGAGATCACGGGCGGGGACCAGCAACAGTCGGAGTGGTCGCTGGTATCCGCGCTGGGACGGGTCAACTACACCCTCCTGAACCGCTATCTCGCAACCGCGACCTTCCGGTCCGACCGCTCATCGCGCTTCGGGTGGGGGAATCAGACGGGCTACTTCCCCTCGCTGTCGCTCGGGTGGCAGATGACCGAGGAGCCCTTCATGCGGGGGAGCACCTTCTTCAGCCAGCTCAAGCCGCGCGTCAGCTACGGCGTCACCGGGAACTTCCAGATCCCGAACTACGGCTCCATCGGCCTGGTCGGGCGCCAGCCCTACGTGCTGGGCGACGCCGTGGTCGCCGGAGCCACTCCGCGGACGCTGGGCAACCGCGAACTGACGTGGGAGACCACGCGGCAGCTCAACATGGGCGTGGACTTCGGGATCCTGGCCGACCGTATCTACGGTGCCTTCGACTACTACGTCTCGAACACCGAAGACCTGCTGCTGAACGTGAACGTGCCGTCCTCCACGGGCTTCGCGACCGTCCTGACCAACGTCGGCGAGGTCCGCAACACGGGCTTCGAGGCGCAGATCACTTCGCGGAACCTGGTCGGCGCCTTCCAGTGGTCCACGGACCTCAGCCTGGGCATGAACACCAACGAGGTCGTAAAGCTCGGCCCCGAAGGCGACCCGATCCTCGCCGCCGGCGTGGCGGGCGTCCGGCACATCACCCAGGTCGGGGGCGAGATCGGCGCCTACTACGGCTACGTCCACGACGGCATCTACCAGAGCGAGGCGGACATCGCCTCCAGCCCCGTCGACTCACGGAACGTCACGCCCGGAGACATCAAGTGGAAGGACGTCAACGGCGACGGGCGCATCACCGCCGACGACCGCACCGAGCTGGGCAGCTACAACCCGGACATGACGTGGGGCCTGTTCAACCGCTTCGCCTTCGGGGATATCGAGCTCAGCGTCTTCTTCCAGGGCGTGGTCGGGCGCGAGGTGCTGAACCTCACCCGCCGGCACCTGACGGCTCAAGGCAACTTCAACGCGTACGGAAACCTGGTCGGCAACTACTGGAGGTCGCCGGAGGAGCCGGGCAACGGCTGGGACCCCAAGCCCGACCGGCAGGACCACGGCGGGAACACCAGGCCGTCCAACTACCAGATGGAGGACGGCTCCTACACGAGCTTCAAGAGCATCTCGCTCTCCTGGAACGTGCCGCCGGATCTGGTTGGCGGGATCTTCGGCCAGGCGCCGGGCAGCGTGCGGGTCTTCGGCGCCGTGAACAACGTCTTCATGTGGACGGACTACTGGGGCTGGAATCCCGAAGCGAGCGTCCAGTCCACCGGGCTCACGCCGGGGCAGGACTACGGAGCGTATCCGCTGATGCGGGCGTTCCAGTTCGGCGCCGAGATCGGATTCTAAGGGGGGATGAAAATGAAAACGACAACACGAGCCATACTGACGCTCCCGGTGGTTTTCCTCCTCTCCGCCTGCAGCGAGGACTTCACGCTGCTGAGCCCGATCTCCGAGCGGAACGTGGAGGCCTTCTACCAGACGCCCACAGACTTCGACGTCGCCATCAACGGCGCCTACGCCACCCTTGCGAGCAACGGCGCCTACAACCGGTCCTACGTCCTCCTGCACGAGATGCGCTCCGACAACACGATGAACGGAGGCGGCGCGACAGGTCTCGCGGAGGTGTTCCACCGCATCGCCCACTTCTCCGAGCTGTCGACGCAGGAGGAGTTGTCCATTCCCTGGACGACGGCGTACCAGGGCATCGCGCGCACCAACCTCATCCTCGATCGGGTGGACAATCTCGAGGACCAGAACGTCGCCAGCCGCATCCGCGGTGAAGCGCTCTTCATCCGTTCGCTGTTCTACTACCACCTCGGCGTCCTCTGGGGGAACGTGCCACTGCAGCTCGAAGCGGTGACTTCGCCCAACGTCGAGGTCAACCAGGTGGGCGCGGACGTGGTCTACACGCAGATCGCCGAGGACCTCGAGGCCGCCCAGGGGCTGCTGCCGGCCTCCTACAGCGGGGCGGACGTGGGGCGCGCCACCAGCGGCGCCGCCAATGCCCTGCTGGGTCTGGTCTATCTGACCAACGGCCAGTCGGGTGCCGCGGCGGAGGCGCTGCGCCGGGTGGTGAGCTCCGGACAGTACACCCTGCTTCCGAACTACGCCGACCTCTGGGGCGTGGCCAACGAGAACAACGCCGAGTCGGTTTTCGAGCTCCAGTACAAGGCCGGCGGGACCGGGACCGGAAGCCAGTTCACCGACTACTACACGCCGTTCGGCGGATCCGGCGGGGTCGGTGCGGGCAACGCGCCCCAGGTCCTCTCCCCGGGCATCGACGAGATCCACTCGATGCAGTACATGATGGCGGAGAACGACGCGCGCGGCATGGGCGGGACCTTCGCCGTCTCGGACGAAGGCAACGTGTACGTCAAGAAGTGGGAGAGCATCCCCTTCGCGCAGGCCGACGCCGACAACAACTTCCCCGTCTTCCGCTACGCGGACGTGCTGCTGATGCTGGCCGAGGCGCTCGGCGAGGGCGGGGAGGCGTACGGGCTGATCAACCAGGTGCGCGCGCGTGCCGGAGCGTCGCCCATCGATGCCGGCACCCCCGGGACGTTCCAGGAGAAGCTGCTGTTCGAGCGGCAGCTCGAGTTCATCACCGAGGGCAAGCGCTGGGCCGACCTCCTCCGTTTCGGGGTCGCACAGCAGGTGATGTCGAGCTTCGAGCCCCTGAGGGCGGCCGGTCTGTCGGCCGGGGACATCCGGCTGGTGTATCCGATCCCGCAGCGCGAGATCGACGTGTCGCCGGGAGAGATGGTGCAGAACCCGGGCTGAGGCCTGAGGCCCGGACCGGCCCGCGCGTCTTCTCGGGGGTCGGTCCGGGCACCTGACAGAGGCTGGGGCAAATGACCTCTCGTACGGTCGCGCTCATCCTGGCGGGCCTCGCCGCCGGGTCGGGGAGCGTCCTGGGGTCGCTCCGGGACGAGGTCTCCGCCAGGAGCCGCGGAGAAGGGTCCGTTTCTCGGCCCGCCGGGACGGTCGTGATCGACACTCCGCTGCCTGCCCCCGCGTGGGCGCTCGCCCAGCGCGCCCTGCTCGAGATCAACGCACAGGGTGTCGCCCTCTACGCGGACGCGTTCCTGGACGAGCGCGGGTTTCTGCCGGTCACCCCGAGGTGGGGGGTCGGCGACGGTCCCGACGACCTCATGGAAAACATCCGCAACTGGCCTCTGGCGCATGCCCTCGGCGGTCCCGAATCCATCATCGAGACCTGGGAAAAGGCGTGGGAAGGGCACCTGCGCCAGGTCGGGCAGGCGCGGGTTCCGGAACTCGAGATGGCGCGGGACGGCATCTACCAGCGCGAGTTCATGACCTCGTATGACTGGGAGCACATCGGCGAGGGGCTGGGTCCGTTCTACTTCCACGGCCTGAGCCGGCCGAACGACCCCGTCTACGAGGAACGCCTCCGGCGTTTTGCCGGCTTCTACATGAACGAGGATCCCGCTGCGGCCAACTACGATCCCGGCCTCAGGATCATCCGCAGCCTGTTCAACGGGAGCCTGGGCCCGAAGATGACGCCGGCCACGGTCGACGACTGGGACGGTCCGGTGGGTCCCGAAGTGGACCCCGCCTCGCCCCGGCGAACGCGGTTCATCGAGTCCGGCAACATCGTGGGAGACCATCCCCTCAACCTCAACGCGACGATGCTCGCCCTCCACGCCTACATGGTCACGGGGGAGGCGAAGTACCGGGCCTGGGTGCTCGAGTACGTGGACGCGTGGCGGGAGCGGATCGACGCGGCCGGCGGCAACATTCCGTCGAACATCGGTCTGGACGGCAGCATCGGAGGCGCGTGGGACGGGAAGTGGTACAGCGGCGTGTTCGGATGGAACTCCCCGGACGGCGGCGGGCGCAACTACACGCTTCGGGGGTCTCCCGAGGCCTTCGGGGCCGCCCTGCTGCTGACGGGCGACCAGAGCTACACGGGTGTGCTGCGGCGCCAGTTCGACAACCTCTTCGCAGCGAGCCGCGTCGGCGGCGACGGGCGCGTGCTGCTGCCGCGCTACCACGGCGACGGTGGATGGTACGGGTACGCGCCCGTGGGGGATCCGCCCTCCGGCGCCCTCGGCAACCACGTGAACGTGCTGCTCGACATCTACATGTGGTCGCAGAGGCCGGAGGACCGGGAGCGCCTTCCGGCGGCGGAGGCGGCGCGCATGCGCCATCACCCCGATCTCCGCTGGATCGACTTCCTGGAGGGGAAGGACCCGGACTATCCGGTGGCCGCCCTGCGGAACGCCGTTGACGACGTGCGGCAGGCCGCCCGCCGGCTGCGCGCAAGCGGCAGCTTGGGGGCGAACCCGGTCTCCACCACCGCCCTGATCAACCTGACCCTGGGCGCGAACGACCCCGGGGGATCCACGCACGGGCCCCTCCCGCTCCACGCGCAGGTCCGTCATTTCGACCCCGGGCGGGGGCGGGCCGGGCTCCCGGAGGATGTGGCCGCGCTGGTGGAGCGCATCGCGCCCGACGGCGTCACGCTCACCCTCGTCAACGTCGGACCCCTCGAGGCGCGCACGGTCACGGTGCAGGCGGGGGCATACGGCGAACACCACGCGACCCGCGTGACCCTTGGGGAACGGGTGATTCCCATCGATGCCCCCCACTTCGACGTGCGCCTGGAGCCGGGCGCCGGGGCCACGCTGACGATCGGGCTGCGTCGCTACGAGCACCAGCCGACGCTGAACTTCCCCTGGGACGGCCCAGCCGCGCAAAGGCCATGAATCAGCCCCGCGGTACGCAGCCGGTGAAGCAGTCCGCCACGAGAGGGCGGTCGCTTTCCGGGAAGACCCTGGTCGCACTGAGTGCAGTGGGGCCGGGGCTTTTCCTGATCGGGTACAACATCGGCACGGGCAGCATCACCACCATGGGGATGGCGGGCGCCCGGTACGGCATGAACCTGCTCTGGGCGCTCGTGCTGTCGGGGATCTTCACGTACGTCCTGATGGTGGGGTTCGGGCGCCTGACGCTGGTTACCGGGCGGACGGCGCTGCAGAGCTTCAAGACCGGGATCCCCAGGGTCGGGAAGGTCCTGGCGCTGTACGTGCTGGCTGCGCTGGTGCTGGGCGAGCTGGTCGCGCTGACCGGGGTGATGGGGATCGTTGCGGAGCTGCTCCAGGAGGGGATCCGGCTCGCCTCGCCGGGGGATGCGCTCGTGGTCCCGACCGGCTGGATCGTGCTGGCGGTCGCCAGCGCCATCTTCCTCATGCTCTGGTTCGGGCACTACCGGCTCTTCGAGAAGGTCCTGACCGGCTTCGTCATCCTGATGGTGTTCTGCTTCGTCGCCGTCTTCTTCATGGTGTCGCCGACGTACTCCGCGGTGGTCGCGGGCATGGTCCCGTCGATCCCGGACACGCCGGACGCCAGCCGCCTGGTGGCCGCCATGGCGGGCACGACCTGTTCGGCGGCGGTCTTCATCGTGCGGAGCACGGTGGTGGCCGAGAAGGGGTGGACCGTGGACGATCTCGGCCGCGAGAAGCGGGACGCGCTGGTGTCGGCTTCGGTGATGGTCTTCCTGAGCGCGATGGTCATGGCGGTGGCGGCCGGCACCCTGTTCGTGCACGGCATGACCATGGAGTCGACGCTGGAGATGATCGGGCTGCTGGAGCCGATCGGGGGCGACGTCGCGGCCTTCCTGCTGATCGTCGGCATCTCGGGGGCCGGGCTGTCCACGGTCTTTCCCCTGGTGCTGATCGCGCCTTGGCTGGTCGCCGACTACGCCGGGTGGAAACGGGATCTGCGCTCGCGGTCGTCGAGGCTCCTGATCGGGTTGGGGCTCCTGTTCTCCTTCGGTTCGGTGTTCCTGGCGCAGACGCCGCCGGTGCTCATGGTGATCGCCATGGCGCTGCAGGCGGCCATCCTGCCCGCCGTGGCCATCCCCGCGTTCTACTTGCTGAACCGCAGGGAGGTGATGGGGAACGAGCATGTGGCTTCGCCGGGATGGAACGCGGGGCTGATCGCGGTGATCGCGTTCTCGCTGGTCACGACCTGGTTCGCGGTCACGGGACTCCTGGGATGAAGGCAACGTCGCTCCAGGGACGTGCGTCGAGGGAGGATCCTCGGGCGGGACGCGCTCGCAGCCGGGAGGTGGAACCCATCCGGTCGTTCCGCAGGGGCGCGCTCCGCGTGGAGGTGTACGGGACGCCCGGGGAGCTGGGGGAGGCGGCCGCCGCGCGCGTCGAGAGGGGGCTGGCCTCCGCGATCGCGAGCAGAGGGGAAGCCAATCTGGTGTTTGCCGCTGCGGTGTCTCAGTTGTCCTTCCTGGGAGCCCTGGGGCGGAAGGCCATCGACTGGGCGAGGGTCACCGTCTTCCACCTCGACGAGTACACGGAACTCCCGGAGGAGCATCCCGCGAGCTTCCGCAGGTTCCTGCGCGAGCACATACTGGACGCGGCGCGGCCGGGTTGCGTGCACCTGATGCGCGGTGATGCGGATGATCTGCAGGGAGAGATCGAGCGATACGAGTCGCTCCTCCAGGCGCACCCGCTGGACGTGGCCTGCATCGGCATCGGCGAGAACGGGCACATCGCCTTCAACGATCCCCCCGTGGCCGATTTCGACGATCCGCTCCTGGTGAAGGAGGTCGAACTCGACGATGCCTGCCGCCTGCAGCAGATGCACGACGGCTGGTTCTCCTCGTTCGACGAGACCCCAAGGCGCGCGCTCACCCTGACGGTTCCGGCCATCATGAGCAGCGCGGTCATCAGCTGCGTGGTGCCGGGAGAGCGCAAGGCGGACGCCGTGCACGACGCGCTCAACGGCCCGATCGCAACCGCGTGTCCGGCGTCGATTCTGCGCCGACACCACAACGCCACACTTCTCCTGGACCCCGCCTCGGCGGCCCGCGTGTGAAGCCATGAACGCGCAGAAACTCCTCCTCGTCGCCGCGTTGACCGCGGGCGCATTGCTCCTCGCGTGCTCCCCGCGCGCGGCACCGATCCCGATCACGGTCGAGGGGGAGCGTCCGGGGGCGCCCGTCACGTTCGGTATTCCGTTTCCGCAGGGGGAGCTGGTCTCCACGGAGAACGTGCGGGTACGCAACGGCGCCGGCGAAGAGATCCCCTCCCAGATCACCCCGGTGACCACCTGGGGCCTGGCGGACGGGAGCCTCAAGTGGATCTGGGTCGATTTCTTCACCGATGGCTCCGGACGGTACACGGTAGAGCACGGGCCGGAGGTGCGGCGCACCGTGGAGGTCGAGTCTCCGATCCGGTTTGTGAACAACCAGCGGCAGAACGGGTTCGCCGAGATCGATACCGGGCCGCTGCGCCTGCGGGTGCAGAAGGGCGGAAGCGGGTTCATCGACCGGGTCGAGTTCAACCCGGCGGGCGACGGCTTCGGGCCCGGGCACGTGATCGCCGCGGGGATCGGCGCGCGCGGGTCGTTTCTGGACCTCGTGGACGCCGATGGCGTGGATGCCTCGTCGGCCGTGATCCATCAGACGTTCGTCGAGAGGGGCTCGGGGCCCATGCACGCCATCCTGCGGATCGAGGGAGAGTACCGCTACCAGCGGCCCGAACACCCTCCCTCCCCCTTCGTCACCTACATCCACGCGTACGCGGGAAGGGCGCACCTGAAGGTTCTCCACACCATCACCTACACGGGAAACCCGGACCAGGGCGCCCCGCTGGATGGCCGGCAGCATCGCGACGTGGCCACCCAGGGGGAGCTGATCGTCGACGAGTTCGAACGCTCGATGGACGCCGGCATCACCCGGCCCGACGACATGATCGCCTCGGCCGGGATCGGACTCGCGTACCGTCTGGGCGCGGACCCGGTGTTCCGCACCGCGCTCCGCGCGGGCCGTTGGTGGGAGAGCGGCGAACCGATCTTCTTGGAGGAGAACACCGAGGGCGCTTCCACCTTCTCGGTGCTCCAGACCGGCCCGGACGCGGACGGCGTCCCACCCATCCCCGAGTCCGGCCCGGATGAACGGATCGGGGGATTCTCGGCCATCGTGGCGTCGGACCGCGTAATCGCCGAGGCCGAACGCGCCGAGGGGTGGATCGACCTCTCCGACGGAGAGAGGGGCATCAGCATCGGCATGCGCGGGATGCTGGAGGAATACCCCAATCGCCTCGCCGTGGATCTGGAGGCGCGCCGGATGCATGCCTATGCCTGGCCTCCGGACCATCCGCCGAAAGGCTTCCAGCGGGCGAGCCCCCAGGCCGACGGGGGTATGGTCGGCAATTTCGCGCGGGGCATCACCAAGACGACCGAGCTGGTGCTCGACTTCCACGACGGCGACGCCGATCTGGCGGCCGTGAGGGCGTCCGCCCTCGCGGTCCTCGATCCGCCCGTCGCCCACGCGCCGCCTGCGTGGTACCGGGATTCGGGGGTCTACGGCACCTTCGCGACTGCCGACAACGGGATTCCGGCGCTGGAACGGGGTCTTCAGTACAAGTTCCGCTACATGCACTTCAACCGCGACTGGGCGCCCTGGTACGGGATGTTCGACTACGGCGACCTGAAGACCTATTACCGCGGGGGCGGCTGGGTGCAGTGGGGCAACAACGAGCCGGCGCAGGACTTCCAGTGGTGGTTCAACTTCATGCGGACGGGCAGCCGGGACGACTACCTCCAGGCCGAGGCCATGAGCCGCCACACCATGGACGTGGACAACCTGCACTGGCCCGCGGGCCCGGTCTACCGGGGCGACACCAATGCCGCGCTCGACTACTGGACATCGCTCGAAGAGCCGGAGGGAAGCCCGTACGTGGGGATGGGCACCCGCCACACCAACCAGCAGGCGGTCGCGCTGTACTCGGCCCACGTCTGGATCGCGGGCTGGCTGGCAAGCTACTACCTGAGCGGGTATCACCGGGGACTCGAGGTGGCCCGGCTGACGGGGGACTACTACCGCAAGCGGGTCTTCGGGGAGCACGGGCTCACCGGGCGCAGGCTCTATCTGTCGGTGTGGAACCTGGCCGAACTCTACGACGTGACCCGGGAGGACATCCATCGCGAGGAACTCGAGGACCGGTTGAACCGGGTTCTGGAGCTGCAGAGGACGCAGGGCGGCCGCATGGTCATCGACCGCTTCGGCTACTCCCAGCACTACCTCACCCACGGGCTGGGCAAGTACCTCCAGTTGTTCGACGACCGGGAGGTGGAACTCGGTCAGATCGAGCACGCCCGCAGCCTGCTCGCTACCCCTCCCCTCGACCACGACATGGAGTCGTATCTGGCGAGCATCCACCCGCTGGTGGTCGGGTACGACCTGACCGGCGGCCCGGAGTTCCTTACCGAAGCGTGCCGGCGGGCGGCGTACCTGCGAATCGATGAGATGGCGCGGCCGTTCGACAGCTACACGACCCAGCGCGAACTCGTCACGCAGATGGAGGCGGTGAGCAGCCTGCCCGGCCGGGAGAGCGATCCCTTCGCCGGCGGGCGCATGCCCAACTGGGCGTTCTCAAGCGGAGTCCGGGTTTTCGGCTGGACCCACGCCTTCGGGCTCCCCTACCTGATCGACCGGCTGCAGTCGTCGGGGTGGCGGATGGACGGCCTGCCGTGTGCGTGACGCGGCCGCGGGCATACTATTTCGGCATGAGACACGCACCCAACCGCGCGAGGTCCCGGGCTTGATTCGCAACCGAAGGATGTGGCTTCTCCTGGCCGTGGTGGCCGGTGCCGGCGCGTTTATCGCCGGAGAGCAGGAGTCGGGAGGCTACCCGCACCAGGAGATCCTGCTCAACCCGCCCGCCGGGGAGTGGCTCAACTACGGCCGCGACCAGGACGGCACCCACCACAGCCCCCTCGACCAGGTCGACGCCGGCAACGTGGACCGGCTCGGCCTGGCCTGGAGCTACGACACCGGCTCGTACCCGGGCCAACTGGAGGGGACGCCGATCGTCGCGGGCGGCACCATGTACGGCACGCTCACCTGGAGCGTCGTCTTCGCCGTCGACGCACGCACCGGCGAGGAGAAGTGGCGCTGGGACCCGGGGATCCCGCAGACCCAGTACGTCACCGACGCGCGCGGCATCCGGCACCGGCGGGGGCCGAGCCTGTGCTGCGGCCCGGTCAACCGGGGCGTGGCCCTCTACGACGGCAAGGTCTACGTGGGGCTCCTGAACGGGAGCCTGGCCGCGCTGGACGCGGGAACGGGGGAGGAGGTGTGGCGGGTGCAGGTGCGGAGCCCGCTCGACGACTACAGCATCACCGGCGCCCCGCGCATCGTCGACGGCATGGTGATCACGGGAATCAGCGGCGCCGAGTTCGGCGTGCGCGGCTTCGTGTCGGCCTATGACGCGCAGACCGGCGAGCTGATCTGGCGCTTCTACACGGTGCCGGGCGATCCCACCGAGCCCTTCGAGAGCGAGGCCCTGGAGCGGGCGGCCGAGACCTGGACCGGCGCCTGGTGGCGGTACGGGGGCGGCGGGACGGTGTGGGACGGGATGGCCTGGGATCCGGAGCTGGACCTGCTCTACTTCGGGGTGGGCAACGGAGGGCCCTGGGCGCGCGATATCCGGAGCCCGGCGGGCGGCGACAACCTCTATCTCACCTCGATCATGGCGGTGCGCCCGCGCACGGGCGAGTACGTCTGGCACTACCAGACCACGCCCGGCGACGACTGGGACTACGCCGCCACCCAGCCCCTCATCCTCGCGGATCTGGTCATCGGCGGGCGCGAGCGGCAGGTCATCATGCAGGCGCCCAAGAACGGCTTCTTCTACGTGATCGATCGCGTGACCGGCGAGTTCATCTCCGCGGAGCCGTTCGCGCGGGTGACCTGGGCGATGGGGTACGACCCGGAGACCGGGCGCCCGATCGAGACCGACTTCGCGCGTTACGGCATCGAGGGCGCGCTCATCTCTCCCGGCTCCGATGGCGCCCACAACTGGCATGCCACCTCGTGGAATCCGGCCACCGGCCTCGTCTACCTGCCCGGGCAGGAGACCTCCCGCTGGTACTCCGTGGATCCGGACTTCGCGATCGAGCCCGGGCAGCCGGGCTTCGGGATGGGACGCCGCCGGCCGGCCGCAGGGCCGATCAGGGGCGTCGACGTGGCCGCCGAGCTTCCCGCCGTCCTGCCCCAGGCCGGGCCCCGGGATCGCGAGATCGACCCCATGGTGGTCGGGATGGGGGGCTCCGGTGCCTTTCTGGCCGCGTGGGATCCGGTCGCCCGGGAGGAGCGCTGGCGGCACCGCTTCGAGCAGCGGGGCGTCTCCGGCGGTACGCTGACCACCGCCGGCAACCTGGTGTTCCACGGGAACGGGGGCGGGTCCTTCAACGCCTATCGCGCGGACGACGGCGAGATGCTGTGGGAATACCCGCTCGCGCCCGGCTTCGCCAATCCCGTGACGTACATGCTGGACGGCCGGCAATACGTCTCGGTGGTGACCGGCCGGGGCGGCAGCTACGCGCCGGGCCGGGTCTACACCTTCGCGCTGGACGCGGACCTGCCCGCGCCGTCGATGGAGCCGCAGGCGCCCCCGCCGCCTCCCCCGGTCGAGCCGCCTCCCGACGGGTTCCTGGGCGGCATGGGTGGAGCGGAGCTGCCGGATCTGCCCGGGAGCGATCTGGCGCGCGAAGCCTGCACGCGGTGCCACTCGGCCGACCGGATCATCAACAACCGCCGCAGCGCCGAAGAGTGGCGGCTGTTCGTGGGCGAGAAGTACGCCCGCGGCTTCATCAACGCGACCACGCCGGAGCAGCGCGCGGCGATCGTCGACTACATGACACGCGCCCTCCCGAGAGGTTGAGGGAGCGGGACAGGAGGTAGGACCCATGCGTTGTTCGTTCGTGACTCATGCCCTGTTCGCCGCGGCGCTGTTCGCCGTTCTCCCGGGCCAGCCGGCCGCAGCCCGGCAGGGCAACGACACCATAAGGGCCCGCGACGGAACCCCCATTCCGGTGATCCCGCGCGCGCCCGAGGGGATGGCCGAAGGCGCCGTCTGGATCCCGCCGATGCCGCCTCTGGAGGCGACCCTGCCTCCGGAGGGCTGGGAACCGGTCGGATACGAGCAGCCGCCCATGCCCTATATCCTGCTCCGGCTCCCGAGAACCAACATCACGCGGGCAGGATTCCCGGCCATCGACTTCCACGTGCACGCCGGCGAACTCACCACCTCCGAGGCGTACGAGAGCATGGTCGCCCTCATGGACTCCATCGGCATGGGCGCGATCATCAACCTGAACGGCGGCACCGGGGCCCACCTCGACTCCACGCTGGCGGCGGGGCAGGCGTACCGGGACCGGGTCGTGAACTTCGTCACCCTGAACCTCGACGGCATCAACGAGCCCGGCTGGTCAGAGTGGATGGCCGGGGAGCTGGAACGCGGCTTTCTGGCCGGCGCCGGCGGCCTGAAGGTGTCCAAGGCACTGGGCCAGGGCGCGCGCAACCCGGACGGCAGCTTCATCCAGGCCGACGATCCGCGCCTCGATGCCGTGTGGGCGATGGCCGCGAAGCACGACAAGCCGATCATGATTCACACCAGCGACTCGGTCGGACGCTTCTATCCCATCGGTCCTCTCAACGAGCGCTACGAGGCCGGCCTGTGGCGGCATCCGGGGGACAAGAGCGGCAATCTCTACGAGTCGGGCCCGCCCCGCGAGGTGATCGAGGTCGCGCGCGAGAGGATGCTCGCCAAGCATCCGCGCACGCGCTTCGTGCTCGGGCATATGGCGATGCTCTACTACGACCCGGGGAGGCTCGGAACGCTGCTGGACACCTATCCGAACGCCGACCTGGAGACATCCGCCGCGATTCAGGACCTGGGCCGCGCGCCCCGCCTGTGGAGAGAGTTCTTCCTCAAGTACCAGGACCGCATCCTCTTCGGCACCGACGGCAACCGGCGCCGCACGATCGACGACTTCTGGACCCCGCACTGGCGCTTCCTGGAGACGTTCGACGAGCACTTCTTTCATCCGGCCCAGGTCCGCACCCCCGGCGGCTCGCCGGGCCACGGGCGCTACAACATCTACGGGATCGGCCTTCCGGACGAAGTGCTGCGCAAGATCTACTTCGAGAACGCGCTCCGGCATCTTCCCTACATGCGCGATTCCATCGAGCGTCAGCTCGCAGAGCGGGGCGGGTGAGTTCGGGCGGGGAGACCGATCCGTTCGACCTCACCGGCAGGGTGGCGGTGGTGTGCGGCGGCTACGGCGTGCTGGGCGGAGCGATCGCCGCGGAGCTGGGGCGTGCGGGGTCGCGGGTTGCGGTGCTGGGCCGCCGCCGCGAGCAGGCTGAAGCGAAGGCTGCCGGGATCGGTGGAGCCATCGCGCTGGAGGCGGACGTGCTGGACGAAGAGGCGCTTCGCCGGGCACGTCGCGAGCTCCTGGACCGGTGGGGAGCGGTGGATGTGCTGGTCAACGCCGCGGGGGGGAACATGAAGCGTGCGCGCAGCGACGAGGGGAGCATTTTCGCGGTTCCCGCAGATGCCTTCGACGAGGCCCTCCGCCTGAACCTCCACGGCTCGGTCGTACCGTCCATGGTCTTCGGTGAGGCGATGGCCGCTCGGGGCGCCGGCTGCATCGTGAACATCTCGTCGATGGCGGCGCTTCGGGTTCTCACGGGCGTCATGGCCTACTCGGCCGCCAAGGCCGCCATCGAGAACTTCACGCGCTGGATGGCGGTCGAACTGTCCCGCCGGCACGGGGACGGTCTCCGAGTCAATGCGGTCGCGCCCGGCTTCTTCCTGGCGGAGCAGAACCGGGCCGTGCTGGTGAAGCCTGACGGGAGCTACACCGCGCGGGCCAGGCGCATCATCGAACACACCCCGATGGGGCGGCTGGGGAGGCCCGCGGAGGTGGCGGGGGTAGTCCGCTGGCTTGCGAGCGACGCCGCGTCGTTCGTCACCGGCGCCGTGATCCCCGTCGACGGGGGCTTCAGCGCCTTCAGCGGCATCTGAGGCGCCCATGCTGATGAGCTTCCGCTGGTTCGGTCCCGGGGATTCGGTGAGCCTGTCGCGGATTCGCCAGATCCCCGGCGTCGAGGGGGTGGTCAGCGCGCTGCACGACATCCCCGCGGGGGAAGCGTGGCCGCGGGACGAGCTGAGCCGGCTGGGCGAGGCGATCGACGACGCGGGGCTCCGCTTCGCGGTGGTGGAGAGCATTCCCGTCCACGACGACATCAAGCTGGGGCGGCCCTCGAGGGATCGGTTCATCGAGCGTTACTGCGAGAGCGTGCGCGCCGTGGGCGAGATCGGCGTGCCGGTCATCTGCTACAACTTCATGCCCGTGCTCGACTGGACCCGCACGAGCATCGACAAGCGGCTGGCGGACGGGTCGGCCACGCTCGCGTACGACCCGGAGGAGCTGGCCGCGCTTGATCCCGCGCGGGGCCCGGCCGCGCTTCCGGCGTGGTCGCCCGTCCAGCCCGAACGGCTTTCCGAGCTGCTCGCCGCCTTCCGCGCGATGGAAGAGGAGCAGCTCTGGGAGAACCTGGGGTACTTCCTGGAGGCCGTGGTACCCGTGGCGGAGGAGTCCGGTGTGCTGATGGCGATGCATCCGGACGATCCGCCGTGGTCCGTCTTCGGGCTGCCGCGCGTCGTCACAGATGGTCCGGCGCTCGAGCGGCTGCTGGGGCTGGTGGATCGGCCCGCCAACGGGATCACCTTCTGCACCGGCTCCCTGGGCGCCCGTCCCGACAACGACCTGCCCGCGATCATCCGCCGCCTGGGTTCGAGGATCCACTTCGCGCATTGCCGCAACGTCCGCGTGACCGGCGATCGGCGCTTCCACGAGAGTCCCCACCCGTCGCGGCTGGGGGATGTCGACCTGCTGGAGGTGGTCCGCGCGCTGCGCGAGGTGGAGTTTGCCGGGCCGATGCGCCCCGACCACGGACGCATGATCTGGGGCGAGACGGGCCAGCCGGGCTACGGCCTGTACGATCGAGCGCTCGGGGCGATGTACCTGCAGGGGCTGTGGGAAGGGGTGGAAGGGATGGCGGTCCGCGAGAAGCGTGGATCGCGATGACGTCCCTGAACGAACGGATCGGCCGGCTGGGCGTGGTCCCCGTGGTCGTCATCCGCGACCCGCGCCGCGCGGTGCCGCTGGCGCGCGCACTGGCCGAGGGCGGCCTTCCGTGCGCCGAGATCACGTTCAGGACTTCCGGGGCCGCGGAGGCGCTGCGCCGCATCGCGGCGGAGGTCCCCGACGTCCTGCCGGGCGCCGGCACCGTCCTCACACCCGGGCAGGCGGAGGCCGCGAGGGAGGCGGGGGCGCGATTCGTGGTCTCCCCGGGCTTCGATGCCCGCGTGGTCGACTATTGCCGGGCGCACGAACTCCCCGTCTATCCCGGCGTATGCACGCCCACCGAGATTCAGAGCGCCCTCGAGGCGGGGCTCGACGTGCTGAAGTTCTTTCCCGCCGGGCCCCTCGGAGGAGCGTCCTTCCTCAAGGCGATCTCGGCGCCTTTCCCCGGCCTGAGGTTCATCCCCACCGGAGGAGTGAAGCGCGAGCACCTCCCCGGTTACCTCAAGCTCGATCGGGTGCTGGCGTGCGGCGGTTCCTGGCTCGCGCCGCCCGCGTCGATCGACGCGGGCGCCTTCGACCGGATCCGCGACGAGGCCGCGCGGACCGTCGCCGTCGTCCGGAGAGAGCGCCCATGACCTCCCCCATGCGCATCGTGACCTTCGGCGAGCTCATGCTGCGGCTCCGGGCCCCGGGACGCGAGCGGTTGCTCCAGAGCCCGCGTCTCGAGGCGACCTTCGGCGGGGCCGAGAGCAACGTGGCGGTCTCGCTCACCAACTTCGGGCTGGACGCGGCCTTCTGCACGGTCCTGCCCGCGAACCCGATCGCCGATGCGGCCATCGGCGAACTGCGCCGCTTCGGCGTGGACACCCGGCACATCCGGCGGGGAGGTGAGCGCATGGGCATCTACTACCTGGAGACGGGAGCGAACCAGCGGCCCAGCCGGGTGGTCTACGACCGCGCGAACTCGTCCATCGCCTGCGCCGGCCGAGGCGACTTTGACTGGGATGCCGTCTTGGAGGGTGCGGACTGGTTCCACATCACCGGCATCACGCCGGCGCTCAGCTCCGCCGCCGCCGAACTCTCCCTGCAGGCGGTCCGCCGGGCGAGAGAGCGGGGGGTGACCGTCTCGTGCGACTACAACTACCGGAGCAAGCTCTGGAAGTACGGGAAAACCGCCCCGGAGGTGATGCGCGAGCTGGTGGCGCACGTGCAGATCGGCATCGCGAACGAGGAGGACTGCCAGCGCTCGCTCGGGATCGCATCGAACGTGGACGTAGAGGCCGGCGCCCTGGATCATGAGCGCTACCGGGTGCTGGCCGAGCGGGTGCTGGCCGCCTTTCCGAACCTGGAGAAGCAGGTCATCACCCTGCGCGAGAGCCGGAGCGCCGACGACAACACCTGGGGCGCCTGCCTGCACGACGGCCGGGACTTCATGGTGAGCGGCAGATACGAGGTGCCGGACATCGTCGACCGCGTCGGAACCGGCGACGCCTTCGCCGCGGGGTTCATCTACGGTCTCGCGACCCATGCGGACGACCGCAGCGCTTTGGAGTTCGCGACGGCGGCCGGGTGCCTGAAGCACTCGGTCCCGGGCGACTTCCACCGGGTGGGCGTGACCGAAGTCGAGGCTCTCATGAGTGGGGGTGCCAGCGGGCGCGTGCAGCGGTAACGATCCAGAGTGTGCCGCCCGGGTCAGTGATTCCGTGCTCGGCTCGACGCCGCCAGCACCCCCGCCAGCCCCAGGCCGATCCAGAACGCGGATAATGCCGTCCACATCTTCACGTTCGGCAGGAGCGTCCACACCTCCCTCCCACCGCTCATCCCCCATGCGAACGAGCCTCCACCGATGTACCAGGCAACGAAGTCGCTGACCCGCTGAATCCAGTCGATGTCCCGGAAGTCGGCGATGCCCAGCACGACCCCGCCCGCGACCCACAGCCCGGCGGCCCAGAACAGCGGGCGGCGTGTGGCGAGCACAAGGGTGCTGGCAAGCAGGTAGGCTGCGGTCGCCGAGGTGAACGGGAGTGCCCACTCCCACCACGGAGTGGTCCAGTTCACCGATTGCACGGCACCCGGCGTGCCCGCGGTGGCTCCCGCCGGGTCGAGGACAAGCAGGCGAACCTCGTCGACCCCCAGGGACCCGCCGCTCGCCAGCGTCGTGAGCGTGACCCAAACGAGAGCCGCACCCAGGATCGCCATGAGCCAGACCCATCCGGCCGCGACCTTGAGAAGCGCGTGTCTCCGGTGATCGACGGGCATCGACCACAGCGGGGTGTCGCCGAACCGCCGCTCGCCCTTCCACACCACGAGCGGAAGCAGCAGGGCGCCGAGCACGCCGAAGAAGCCCCAGGGCGGCTCCCCGGGATCGAAGACGAGTTCACCGATCTCCCCATCGACCATCGCCTGCAGGACAGGCATTCTGCTGAAGGCGATGAGGGCCACCGAGCCGAGCGCCAGCGCCAGGGCTGCCAGGGCGCCCTCGCGGCGGATCGCGAGCCCGACCACGCGAAGCTGTTCGCCCCACACCGCCTTCATTGCGGGTATGCGGCCTGCGGTCGAGTCCGTCATGTTGCCTCCCTTTCGGAGAGTAGAGCCAGCGCTGCTTCGTCCACCGACAGGGGAGCGACTTCCCGCACCGCCGCGCCCGCCTGCGACAGGCCGCGCGTAACGGCGTCACGGTCGCCCCACACCGTCCATTCGATCGCGCGGGCCGCGTCGCTGCGCCTGACCACGCGCCCCGCCAACTCGCCGGGTCCCCTCCAGCCTTCGGGAACATCCGCCCAGTAGCGCAACAGGCCCCCGTACAACTCGTCGCGCGGCAGTTGGCCCAGGAGCCGTCCCTCCGATAGCACGCCCACGTGATCCACCAAGGGCTCCACCTCGTAGACCCGGTGCGTGGAGATCACAACGGTGGTCGGAGAATCGGCGAGGTGTTCGCTGAGGATGCTCAAGGTCTCGTCGCGCACCACATGGTCCAGGCCGTCGGTCGGCTCGTCCAGAAGGAGCAGCGGCGGCCTGTGCGCCAGTGCCAGAACGAGCTGCACGCGTCGGCTCTCACCCTTCGACAGCGTGTGGCACTTGCGTCGGGGATCGATCCCGTACCTGGCCCTCAATCCGCGGGCATACTCCGCGTCCCAGGACGGGTGGTAGACCGCCTGGTGCTCCAGCAGCCGGCCCACCGTCATCCAGGCGTAGCCGACCCGGTAGTCCTCAGGTACATAGCCGATACCCGCGCGCACTTCGGCTCCCCGGTCGGCCGGGTCCCGCCCCAGCACGCTGACCGCTCCGTCCTGGTATCGCACGAGACCCATGAGGGTCCGAATCAGCGTGCTCTTGCCCGCGCCGTTGGGACCCACGAGCACGTATACGGACCCTTCCGGAACCTGCAGATCCAGGCCGTCCAGAGCGCGTGTAGAACCGAACTGCTTCGCCAGCCCCCGTGTCGTCACCGCGAATGGACCGTTCCCGAGGTCGATGGGAAGCGCCGCGGTAGCTGTGTCCGTCATCGTCCGTCCTCCTTCCTTCCGTCACCATGAGCATCTCCACCCTCCACCTCCCGCAGCGCCGTCATCAGATCGGCCAGCGCGAGTCCGTTCCGCGAGGCGTCAGCCAGGGCCCGCCTCGCCACCTCCCTCGCAAGGCGCGGCCGCTCCTTTTCCTCCGGCCGCACCCCCGGCGCCACGAACGTGCCCTTCCCGTGCCGCACCTGTACCACGCCGTCGCGCTCGAGCGCCGCATACGCCTGCGATACGGTCCGCGGATTCACGCGGAGACTCGAGGAGAGATCGCGCACCGAAGGGAGCGGATCCTCGGGACGGAGACTTCCCCGAACGAGACCGCTGCGCACCGCGTCCATGATCTGGACGTACAGCGGTCGGCCGTCGGCGTGGCTGAGTCTGATCTTCATGGCGCCTCAACTGTTGTAGTCATGTACTACAGATGCAACAGTAGGGGAAGCGGCCGAGCGAGTCAAGGGACCAGGGAAGACGGGAGATCGATCATCACCATTTCCTCGATGGCCACTCCGCGGTGGGCCTGCAGGACCTTGCCGTCTACAGCCCATCCTCGCCAGGCTTTCCCAAGGGGCAGCTGTCGTAGTGGAGCCAAGTGATCTGCACACACGAAGGGGGCCGAATGAGCAACCTGGCGCTCACCGGGGACGGGGAGACGGACATCGTCGCAACGCGCCGTTTCAAGGCCTCGCCCGAGGCGCTCTACCGCGCGCACACCGACCCGGAGCTCATCCGGCAGTGGGTGCTCGGGCCGCCTGGATGGTCAATGACGGTGTGCGTGAACGAGGCCAGGCCCGGGGGGCGTATCCATTACGAATGGCAGCATGAAGATGGCCAGCGGTTCGGGATCACGGGTGAGATGCTCGAGATCGAGCCCGGCGCGCGCATCGTCCACAGCGAGCGGATGGAGCTGGACGACGCGACGGCCGAATACCGCGTTGAGACCCGGTTCGAAGCCGACGGCGAAGGCGCTCTCCTGACAATGCGCATGGTCTTCGCCGATGAGGCGACCCGAGAGACGATGATCGAAACCGGGATGGAGCAGGGCATGGAGGCAAGCTACGCCCGCGTCGATCCGCTGTTCACGAGCCCCGGCGGCCAATGAGCCCTGAACACCCACTACCGGTAGTGGGATGCCCCTACCGGTAGTGGGTATGCCTGCCGCGGGAGGATCGCGGCCCAGCTAGCGCCAACTGTTGACGATGTCCTCGGCGATGCGGCCCAGCGTGGACTCCAGCTCGATGAAGTCGCCCGTGTTCTGGTTGGTGAAGACCGCGATCACGGTGGGTCCGCCTTCGTAGTACAGGATCCCCACGTCGTTGCCGGCATAGGGCGGCCAGTCGCCGGTCTTGTGGGCCACGGAGGCGCGGAAACGGATATAGCGGGGCAGGCGCGTGCTGTAGAACTGGCGCTCCAGGATGCGGATCATTTCGTCGCTCGACGCGCGCGACGCCACCTCGGCGTTGTGGATCTGCGCCAGCAGGCCCGCGATCTCGCGGGCGGTGATGCTGCCCAGCCATTCCTCCGGGTCGCCCTCGAAGCGGAAGGTGCGCGCGGACGCCTCGGGGTCGGAGGGGAAGCCGCGCTCGAAGACCTCGCGGTGGGACAGCGCCTCGTTGGCGGGGTCGGCCATGACCCACACCCGGCGGAAGAGATCGCCGATGGTGGCGCGCAGGCGGGTCTGCTCGTAGCCAAGTTCCGACAGCATTTCGTTGACGCGCTCCTGGCCGAGGCGCGCGATCATGATGTCGGTGGCGGTGTTGTCGCTGGTGATGATCATCTGGGTGATCAGGTCGCGCCAGGTCGGCTCCAACCCGGGCGCGAAGGTCTGGAGCAGGCCGCTTCCCCGGCGCAGATCCTCGGGCCGGATGCGGTAGCGCTCATCGAGGTCGAGCCTGCCCGCCTCCGCGTCGCGGTACGCGAGCACCATGACCGGGATCTTGATGACGCTGAGCGCGTTCATCGGCTCGTCGGCGCGGATGGCGATTTCGCGGCCCGACGGCAGGTGCCGGGCGAAGAGCGAGGTGCGGGCCGGGAGGCCGTCGAGCCGGGCCGTTACGCGCGCGGCGAGCCCGGAGGCGTCGCCGGTGGTGGCCTGGACGGATTCAATCGCGGACAGGCCGATTCCCGCTCCGCCGGCGGTGCCATCTGCGGCGGATGAGCCTCCGGGGGCGGATCCATCACCGCATGCGGCCAGGAGCGCCAATAGCGAGGCAAGCGTCACGGCTTGGGGGCTGAGCCTCGCGCGGTCCATCAGTCCGCCTCGAAGCCGTTGCGCTTGTGGCTGCCGTCGCAGAAAGGCTTGTTCGCCGAGCCCCCGCAGCGGCAAAGGAAGGTCGCCTTGCCGGGACGCGTCGCGATGGGGTCTCCCGCGTCGTTCTGGAGTTCGATTTCGCCATCGATTCGACAGGGTCCGTTCCTGATGACGCGGATGGTCACTTGTGACATTCGTTTCCTCACTGGATTGGGGGGAGATTCAGCCACGCATGTATGGCCGCCGTCCGGGTGCTAGATTTGTCACCATTGAGCGCGAATGACAACCCGGAGCGATGGAAGCGCCATGAGTCACGTGAAACGCAGGCCCTCGGCGGCCGTGGATATCGGCGGAGTCATGGTCGGGGGGGATCACCCGGTCGTCGTGCAGTCGATGACCAACACCGACACCGCCGACGCCGCGGCCACCGCCGCGCAGGTCGCCGCCCTGGCCGCCGCCGGGAGCGAGCTGGTGCGGATCACGGTCAACCACCACCCGGCCGCCCGCGCGGTCCCCGAGATCGTGGCGCGCCTGCGCGACCAGGGCGTGGAGGTGCCGATCGTGGGCGACTTCCACTACAACGGGCACATCCTGCTCGCCGAGCATCCGGCGTGTGCGCGCGCCCTCGCCAAGTACCGCATCAACCCCGGCAACGTCGGCGCCAAGCGGCGCGACGAGAACTTCAGCAGCATCATTCGGCTGGCCATCGAATACGACAAGCCTGTGCGCATCGGCGTCAACTGGGGCTCGCTGGACCGGCGGCTGCTGACCGAGCTCATGGACGAGAACGCGAAGCGCGCGCGGCCCCGTGACGCCGGAGAGGTGGTCCTGGATGCGATGGTGGAGAGCGGAATGCGCTCCTCCGTCCTCGCCGAGGAGGTCGGGCTGGGCCACGACCGCATCGTGATAAGCGCGAAGGTCTCCAAGGTGCAGGACCTTGTGACCGTTTATCGCAAGCTGGCGCCCCTGAGCGACTACGCGCTTCACCTCGGGCTGACGGAAGCCGGCATGGGCATTCCGGGCATCGTAGCCAGCGCCGCGGGGCTGGCCCCGCTGCTGCTCGAGGGGATCGGCGACACCATCCGCGTCTCGCTGACGCCCCGTCCGGGTGGGGACCGAACCGAGGAAGTGCAAGTCGCGAAGCAGATCCTGCAGTCGCTCGAGATCCGCAACTTCGAGCCCCAGGTCACCTCATGTCCGGGATGCGGACGGACCACCAGCGTTTTCTTCCAGGAGCTCGCGGAGGACATCCAGGGCTATCTGCGCGCGCAGATGCCGGTCTGGAAGTCGATGCATCCCGGGGTCGAGGAGATGCGCGTCGCGGTCATGGGCTGCGTGGTGAACGGTCCCGGGGAGTCGAAGCACGCCGATATCGGCATCTCGCTGCCCGGCACCTTCGAGGAGCCCAAGGCCCCGGTCTACGTGGACGGAGCCCACTACTGCACGCTCAAGGGCGAAGGCCTGGCGGACGAGTTCAAGGAGATCGTGGACGACTACGTGCGTCGCCGGTACGGGATGAAGGAGACGGCGGGCGCGGGCGCGGGCGCCTGAGCCGGAGGCGGGGCGGAGGCTACGGGCTCGACAGATGCGTTTCGCATTCGCGCACACCCTCCTCGACACCGGCGGCTCGGTACAGCTTCGCGGCCCTGCGCCACAGGTGCCGCGCCCCTTCAGCGTCGCCGAGTTCCTCCCTGAGCAGGGCCATGGGCCGAACGGCGTTGGCGTGGTCCAGGGGATGGGCCGTCCTGTCGCGATCGTACAGGTCGAGCGCCTCCTCGTAACACCGTCCCGCTGAATCGAGCCGACCAAGGCGCTGGTTCACCTGGCCAAGGTGCCGCACCGCGTGTGCGAGCCGCAGCGGATCGCGGGTCTCCCGCGCGGCCGCGACCGACTCCTCGAACAGAGTCCGGGCCTTGTCCGGGTGGCCCAGGTCCAGCGCGACGTGGCCGAGCTTGCCCAGCGCGGCGGACAGCTCCTTGCTCGCACCTGCCTGCCGGGAGATCTCGCAGGCCCTGACGAGGTCGGCCTCGATCCGTGCCATGAGGACACCCAGGTCCGCCTCGTCGGCCGGTGGCGATTGCAGCGCCTCCCAGCGCGATCGCCACGCCTTCACGATGAGTGCCCGCGCGTGCTTCTCCGCCCCGCTCACCGCCTGGAGCCGCCCGAAATGCCGGCTATGGCCGGATCGTCGTGTGCGGTGGATCTGTTCATGTTGACGCGTCCTCCTTCGAGCCCGTACGAACCGGGCGGCGGGGCCCAAGGGCCATCGCTGGTGGCGTCGAGGCGCGTGCGCACGGCCCGCCATCCCATCTCGGCGTCGGGCACCATCAGGATGTCCCACACTTCGCGGCGGATCAGGCCGTTGGTGCCGGCCCCGTCGATCAGACGAACCACGCGCATCGAGAGCCGTCCGCCGGCGATGGGTTCGGGCATGACGAGCTGGTAGAGCACGCCCGCGTCCCGGATGCGGCAACCCTCGGGGGACGGGAAGTCGGGGCAGAGCAGCACGTCCTCGACCGCGGCGACCTCGACGTAGCCGAGCTGCTCCAGCGCGCTCCGGTTCTCGTCGTCCAGCAGGGCGCGGCCGGTGGCGCCGGGTGGGCGCCCGACCTGTTCGGCGAAGAAGGTGGGCTGCTCGCCTGGCGGCAGCACGTCGAAAATGACCTCGACGGCCTTGCGGTTGGCCCGTTGCGCCGAAAGCGCAGGAGGCGCGAGGGCGATCAGCGTCGTCATCGCGGCCACCGCGAAGGCGGCCGACCGTGCTGTTCGCCTCCGGCGCCCCGGATACCACACCGCCGGGTCTGGTCGCCTCGTCCGTCCGGTAGGCACTCGTTTGCGCATCACCGGCCTCACCGGCTACCCGGCGCGGCAGCGGTCTGGCCGGCGGGCGCGGGATCGGCCTCTCCTGCGGCCAGCGTCTCCAGCGCGCGCCCGATGCGGTCGAGGGAGACGGGCTTCCCGAGGTGGTACAGCACGTCGAAGATGCCGGGGCTCGCGGCCTGGCCGGTGAGCGCCACCCGGAGCGGATGGATCAGGCGCCCCGCGCCCACGCCGAACTCCTCGGCGAGACTCCGGAGCGAGCTCTCCAGCGGCTCGGGCTGCCACTCGCAGTGCTCGAACCTCCGGCGGAGGGCGTTCAGATACTCCTCTACCTGCGCTCGGCGCTTCCAGTGCTTGCGTACAGCCTTGGGTTCGTAAGAGATCTCGCCCGGCAGGTAGAGCAACACGTTGCGGGCCAGCGCGTCCAGGCTGCGCGCCCGCGTGCGCAGCAGGTCGAGCAGGCCTTCGTACCAGCCCGGCCGGTCCTTGATCGTCGCATCCGCTGCCTGCGGGAGCTGCGCCTTCACGAGCGACCCCAGCCGGGCGAGATCCATGCGCGACAGGTGGCGGCCGTTGAGCCAGGCGAGCTTGTCGGCGTCGAACACCGAGCCCTTGCGCAGGATGCGCTTGAGCGAGAAGCGCCGGACGATCTCGTCCAGCTCCATCACCTCGCGGTCGTCGCCGGGGGACCAGCCGAGCAGGGCCAGGAAGTTGACCATCGCCTCCGGCAGAATGTCGCGCCGATACTCGGCGATATCGGTGGCGCCGTGGCGCTTGGAGAGGCGCTTGCCGTCCCGTCCCAGGATGAGCGGCACGTGGCCGAAGCGCGGCACCGGGAAGCCCAGGGCCCGCGCCAGAAGGATCTGCTTGGGCGTATTGGACAGGTGGTCGTCGCCCCGGAGCACCATGTCGATGCGCGCGTGGGCATCGTCGCAGACCACCGCGAGGTTGTAGGTCGGGCTGCCGTCGGCGCGCAGAATGACCAGGTCGTCGATGTCCCGGTTGCGGAAGCGCATGCGGCCGTGGACGGCGTCCTCCCATTCGGTCGAGCCCTCCGGGACGAGGAAGCGCATCGCGTGCGGTTCGCCCGCCGCGGCGCGCTCTTCGGCTTCGCCGGGCGCCAGCGCCTCCGCCCGCCGCCGGGCCGCCCGGGTGGCCTCGCCCGCCAGGACGGCGATGTTGGCGCGGTCGCGGGCGAGTTCTTCGGGCGTGGAGAAGTCCCGGTACGCATGCCCGCCGGCCAGCAGCTTGCGGCCGGCGGCCGTGTGCTCGCCCACCCGGTCGCTCTGGAAGAAGGGCCCCTCGTCCCAGTCGATGCCGAGCCACTCCAGCCCGTGCAGAATGGCCCCGGTCATCGCCTCGCTCGAGCGGGCGCGGTCGGTGTCTTCGATGCGCAGCACGAAGGTCCCGCCGCTCCGGCGCGCGAGCAGCCAGTTGAAAAGCGCGGTGCGGGCGCCGCCGACATGCAGAAACCCCGTCGGCGACGGAGCGAAGCGAACGCGCACGGATCAGGCGGCCGGCGCCCGCGCGGCCACCTGCCCGGCTCGTGCGCCCCGGCCCTCGATGAGCAGGTAGATGGCCGGGGTGGTGGCCAGCACGAAGACCGTGGACGACAGCAGCCCGCCGATGAGCGCGTAGCCGAGCGCGTTCCAGATGGTGGAGTCGGCCGTCTCGGAGAAAAGCACCAGCGGGAGCAGCCCGAGCACCGTGGTGGCGGTGGTCATCAGGATCGGCCGCACCCGCTCGAGGGTGCCGGCGAGAATGGCAGCATGCAGATCACCCCCGGATTCGCGCCGCACGCGGTTGATGTTGTCCACCAGCAGGATCGCGTTGTTGACCACGATGCCGCCCATCATGATGACCCCCACGTACGCCTCCCGGGTGAACGATGCGCCCGTGTAGAAGAACATCAGGAATACCCCGATCAGCGCCATCGGCACCGTGAGCAGGACGCACAGGGGCAGGCGCACCGACTCGAAGAGCGCGGCGGTCACCATGTAGATGAGGAGGATCGACACCGCCAGCACCGCGTAGATCTGGCGACGGTCCTCTTCGCTCCACCGGAATCCCTGATCCTCTTCGATCACGTAGCCGACCGGGAGTTCGGTGGACTCGACGATGCCGTCGTAGTACTGGTCGCCCAGCCGGCGCGGACCCGCGAACTCGTACGCCACGGTGCGCTCGTACTGCTGGTCCTCGCGGCGGATCCAGGCGAGCACGTCCACGGGGGCGATCGAGACCACGTCGCCCAGACGGATGCCGGTGCCGGTTGAGGTGGCGATGATGGTTTCGAGCAACTCCTGCACATCGGTGTCGCGGTATCCCTCCAGCTTTACCTCGTAGCGCACCTCGTCGCCGCCGATCTTGAGTTGCGCCTCGCTGGTCTGGCCCCTGACGGCCGCGTTCATGCGCGCGACCAGCTCCTGCACCGACATGTCGTGGCGCGCCAGCTGGTCCCGTTCGATCTCGACCACGAACTCGGTCGCGCGCTCGCGGACGAATCGCCCGGCGGAGTTGGTGTCGATGGTGCGCACCCGCGGCACCCGTGCGAGCCGGTCGCCCAGATCTTCGGCGATCTCGCGCACCTGTTCGTAGTTGTACCCAAGTACTTTCATGGAATAGTTCGGCGAGGCGCCTCCGCCTCCGCCGTAGAATCCCAGGCCGCGGCCGATCACCCGCACCTCGGCCCCGGTGAAGCCCAGGCTGTGGCTGAACATCTGTTCCTTGATGGCCATCGGGATGCCGGTGTTCTCGAGCGAATCGGGGAAGTTGACGGTGATCTGCCCGTAGGTGCCGGTCACCCTCGACGTGAAGCGTTCCACCTCCGGAATCGCGGCCAGCCGTTCTTCGAACGAGCGAACCAGATTGTCGGTCCGCTCGAGGTCGGAGCCGCGCGGCAGCTCGATATTGATGAGGACGTAGGTGTCCAGGCCGCCCATTCCCCCGCCCCAGAGCACGCCCCGGGTGACGTGGTTCTCGAACAGATACCACGACCCGCCGAAGGCCAGCACCGCCACCGTCACCGCGAGCCAGGCACGGCGCAGGGTGAAGCCGATGATGGTGGAATAGAGGCGGGTATAGAGCGGCGTCTTCCGTCCGCGCCCGACCGGCGCACCTGCGGAGTGCGCGTCGCCCGGGTCGCCGGACTCGGGGACGGCCCCCGCGGCACGGGGCTGGCTTCGATGGGCTGCACTGGTCGCGGCTTCGTCCCTCCGCACCCGGGGCAGGACGCGCGCAGCCAGTGCCGGAATGAAGGTGAACGCCACCAGCAGCGAGGCCCCCAGCGTCAGCGCCACCACGATCGCCAGAGGCACGTAGAACACCCGCAGCTCCCCCTGCAGGTACACGAAGGGCACGAAGACGATGAGGGTGGTGGCAGTGGAGGTGAGGATCGGCAGCACCACTTGGCGGGCGCCCTCGGTTGCCGCACCCACGGCGTTCCGTCCCGCCTGCCAGCGGCGGAACACGCTCTCCAGAACCACGATGGCGTTGTCCACGATCAGACCGAACCCCATCGCCAGCCCCATGAGCGTGAGCAGGTTGAGGGTCATGCCCCCGAAGTAGATCAGATTCAGGGAGATCAGCACCGAGAACGCGATCGTCATGAAGACGACCCCCGCGAAGCGGAACGAGCGCAGGAAGAGGAGCAGCACCGAGAAAATGACAAATGCGGAGATGAGCGCCCTCGTGCGCAGATCGGTCAGCTGCTCCTTGATCTGCTCGCTCTCGTCGTAGTCGAGGATCAGGCTGGTTCCGGCGAGGCCCGCGCGTTGCAGTTGCGCCACCCGGGCCTTGACCGCGTCCGCCGCGCGCACCGTGTTGGCTCCGATCTCGCGGATCACCAGGAACGAGACCGAGGGCTGGGCGTTGATACGGTTGTAGGTTCGGGGTTCCTCGTAGCTGTCGCGCACATCCGCCACATCGGAGACGCGCACCAGTGTTCCGCCGTTCTCGAGCAGCACCGTATTCCGGATCTCGTCGGCGCGCGCAACGCGGTTCTGGATGGTGACCGACCATTCCTGATCGCCAGCCCGGACGGCCCCCGCCTCGCGCACAAGATCGAGGTCGTTGATCCGACGGTTGACCACACCCGGCGAAAGCCCGAGCGAGCTGACTCGATCCTCGTTGAGCTCGATCTCTATGAGGCGTTCGCGTCCTCCGCTCGCCTGCACCAGCGCCACGCCCTCGATCTGCGTGAGATCCGGCACCACCCGGTCGTCGAGATCGGCCCGGAGCGCCTCCAGCGTATAGGGGCCGGTGTAGGTGTAGCGCAGGAAGCCGCGCTGGCTGCGGGACTCGAACTCGGGCGGGACGTACGGCTGCACGAGAATCCGCTGTACGGCCGCGGGCAGCTCCTCCTCGAGGGCCGAAAGCCGCTCGGAGAGGTCAAGGCGCGCGAAGTCCATGTCCGTGTCACGGCTGAAGTGGACCTCGATGCTGGATGTTCCCGTTCCCTGGAATTCCCGGGAGAGGGAGATGACCTTCTCGACTCCCTTGACCTGCTGGACGGCGGCTTCTATGGGGGAGGTCAGGAACGCTTCCACCGTCTCCGGGGAGGCGCCGGGCCAGCGCGCTTCCACGTTGAGCCGCGGCAGTTGGGTTTCCGGCAGCAGTTCGATGGGGATATTGCGCCAGGCGCTGGCTCCCATGAGGGCGACCGCCAGGCAGCCCATGGCCACCGCCACCGGCCGCCGGATGCTCCCGGCGATCACCGCGCCACCTCCGCCGCCGGCGCGGGCACGATGCCGGAACGCCCGGAACCGCCGGCCGCGCTCACGGGAGCACCTCCGCCGCCCGGGCCGGGCGAGGCGCGCGAGCCCTCCCCCGCAACCGCGCGTGGCCGCTCTCGACCACCGAGTACACCACCGGCACCACGATGAGTGTGAGCGCGGTGGCCACAACCAGCCCCCCGATCACGGCGATGGCGAGCGGCGCGCGCAGGTCGGCCCCGCGCCCGATGCCCAGTGCCAGCGGCGTAAGCCCGCAGACGGTGGTCACCGTGGTCATGACGATGGGCCGCAGGCGGACTCTCCCGGCTTCCAGGATCGCCTCCCGCAACGCGGCGCCCCGGGCGCGTGCCTGATTGATGAACTCCACTTTCACGATCGCGTCGTTGACCACGATGCCCACCAGGATGACGACCCCGATCAGGCTCATGGTGTTCAGGCTCTGGCCCGAGAGCGCCAGCGCCAGCACTGCGCCGGAGAGCGCGAGCGGAACCGAAATGAGAATGATCACCGGGTGTCTGAAGGACTCGAACTGTGCCGCCAGGATCATGTAGACAAGTACCAGGGCGAGCGCAAACGCGAAGGCGAGGTCGCGGAACGAGCGGCGCATCTCCTCGTTTTCCCCGCCCACGTCGACGCGCACGTCGAACGGCGGCGGAAGCGCAGCCAGTTCGTCGTCCACCGTGGCGATGGCACGGTTGAGGCCGCCGGAGATCACGTCGGCGTAGACGGTGACTACGCGCCCCTGGTCCTCGCGGTGAATCTCCGCCGGGCCCACCGCCTCGCGCACGGTGACCAGCTCCCGCAGGGGCACGCCGCGCACCTGCAGGGCGTCGAGCGTCTCGGCGGAAAAGCGCAGCGCGTCGGGCAGCCTCACCACCACGTCGATCTTGCGGTCGAAGTCGACGAACTCGGTGGCCCGGTCGCCGCGCATGGCGCGCTCGATCTCCTCCGCGATCAGGCGCGGATCCACGTTGTGACGCGCGGCCACGTCGCGCAGGATCTCGACCTGGACCTGCGGCTGACCGCGGCCGGTGCCCACGCGCACGTTGCCGACGTCCGCCAGCGTCGACAGCTCTTCGCGAACGGTCTCGGCGTAGGCGTAGCTCTCCGCGAGGTTCTCGCCGCGGATGCGCACCGCGATGTCGGCGTCGGCGCCGCCCAGTACCGTGCCCAGAGCGGTCGCCTGTCCCGCCTCGAAGGCGAGCGTCCCGGGTGGGAAGCGGGCCTCGACCGCGCGCACCCGCTCCAGCACGTCGTCCGTCGCGATCCCCGGGTGCACGCGGACCTCGAGGGTGCCCGTGTGCGCGCCCGACGTCTCCTCGCTCTCCATGTAGGATCGGACGTCCTCGCCCACGCGAGAGAAGACGGTCTCGACGCCGGGATCGTCGCGAAGCGTCCGTTCGATCTCCTCCACCGCCAGCGCGGTCGCGGCCAGCGCGGTACCCTCCGGCAGCTCGAGACGCACGCGGAACCCGCCCTGGTCGACGTCGGGCAGCAGGTCTCGATCCAGGGCCAGCGCGAGCGCCAGCGTGGCGGCCAGCGCGGCGGCGGAAACCGCCATCACCCGCCCGCGGTGGTCGAGTGAAATCTCGAGGAGTCGGTGATAACGGTCGGCGAAACGCTGGAACCCGCGGTCGAAGGCGGCGAGCAGCGGCCCGAACAGGCGGCTGCACACGCCGGCGAGTCCCTCCCACCAGAAGCCCACCAGCGCGCGCCCCAGCGCGAAGGCTCCCGCGATCAGCCGGAAGGGGAGCACCACGACCCACCGAAGCGCCCGCCCGATCCTGGCCAGCACCCCCCGCCGGAGCTCCGGCCGGGTGCGTTCGGCTCGATCGGGCGCCCGTGCCCGGTCCACGAAGCGCGCCGCCATCCCCGGCAGCAGGGTCAGCGCCACCAGCAGGCTGGCCAGCAGGGAGAAGGCCACCGCGAGCGACAGGTCGCCGAACAGTTCGCCCGCCACCCCCTCGATGTAGATGATCGGCCCGAACACCGAGATGGTCGTGAGGGTCGAAGCCGTGATCGCCCCCTGGACCTCCTCGCCCCCGAGGGCGGACGCCTCCGCCGACGGGACGCCCGCTTCCCGGTGCCGGAAGATGTTCTCGAGCACGATGATGGAGTTGTCGACCAGCATCCCCACGCCGAGCGCCATCCCTCCGAGGCTCATGATGTTGAGGGAAACCCCGAACGCCTCCATGAGCGCAAAGGCGCCCACGACGGAGATCGGAATCGCGAGCGCGATGGCGAACGGGTAGCGCGGGTCGCGCAGGAAGAAAAAGAGCACCAGGAACGCCAGCATGCCCCCGAACACCAGGGCCTGCACCACGTTGCTGATGGAGTCGGAGATGAAGCCCGCCTGCGAGTAGGCGATGTCCACGGTGATGTCGGGAAACTCGAGCGCCAGAATGCCGAGCGCGTCGCGGATCTCGTCGGCCACCGCCACGGTGTTGGCCCCGGACTCCTTGTACACCAGCAGCCCCACCGCCTCCGTGCCGTTGTATCGGGCGATGGACTCCCGGTCGGCGAATCCGTCGACCACCCGGGCCACGTCGTCCATGCGCACCAGGCGAAAGCTGCCCTCCTCCTCCTGCTGTCCGCCCGTCTCGGTCTGCTGGCGTCCCACGACGACCTCGCCGATCTCGCCCACGGTCTGGAACTCGCCCAGGGTGCGCAGCGGGTAGCGGTAGCGCCCGCGCAAGATGGATCCGCCCGGTGCGGAAAAGTTCGCGCGGTCGAGGGCGACCGCCACGTCCTCCATCTCGAGCCCGTACGAGAGGAGCAGATCTGGATCCACTTCCACCTGGATCTCGCGGTCCAGTCCGCCCGTGACCGCCGCCTGCGCCACACCGTCGAGCTGCTCGAGCCTGCGCCGGAACACCGTCTCCACGAAGTCCTTGGTCGCCCACAGGTCGGCGCCTCCGGCAACGGAGAGCACCATGATGGGTTCGGACTCGGGATCGATGCGCAGGATGCGCGGCCGCTCCGAGGTCTCGGGAAGGAACTCGCGGATGTTGTCGACGCGCTCGCGCACGTTGAGCATGGCGAAATCCATGTCCGTGCCCCAGGCGAAACGCAGCGTCACCAGGCTGACACCGTCGCGCGACACCGATGTCACCTTCTCGACCCCGGGCACCGCAGCTCCCTGGGCCTCCACCAACTCGGTGATGAGCCGCTCCACTTCCGCCGGCGCTACGTCGGGATAGGTCGTGTAGACCACCAGGCGCGGGTAGCTCACGTCGGGAAGCAGGTCGATCGGCAGCCGCAGGAAGGAGATGATGCCAAGCAGGGAGATGGCCAGGAAGAGCATGGCCACGGCAACGGGCCGCCGCGTCGAGATGCGGGGGATCGACATGCGTCAGGGAAGCGGCGTGCCGCCGTCCAGGGGCCCGCCCACGACCTGCTCGAGGGCGATGCGGGCGGCGACGAAGTCGTAGCGAGCGTTGATCGCGGTGCGCCGCTCGTTGGCCGCGCCCTCGATCGCAAGTTGCAGTTCGGAGAAGGGAATCGTCGTCAGGCGGTATCCCTCTCGCGCCAGCCTGAGGCGCTCCTCCGCGATCTCGCTCGACCGTTCCGCCAGCCGGTAGCTGTCCCAGGCGCCGCGCAGGTCGATGAGGCGGGAGCGAACGTCCCGTTCGATTTCCAGGCGGGTCTGGCGGACTCCTTCCTCGGCGTTGGCCAGTTGAACCTGAGCGTCGGCAATATTGCGCTCGGCGGAAAAACCCGTAAAGACGGGCAGAGACAGGGACAGACTGGCGCTGGCGTAGCGGGATTCGCTGGAGAAGGGTTGGAAGGTGGCCGCGTATTCCAGGGCGTTGGCGCTCTGGAAGAAGGCGGTGCTCAGGCTGATCGTCGGCAGGCGCGCGCTACGGACCGCGCTCAGCGATGCCCGGCTCACATCCACCTCTGCCCGATTCTGCTGGATGAGGGGGCTCTGTTCCAGCGCCCTGCCGATGAGCGCGACCTCGTCCAGTGCGGCCGGATCGAATGGTTCGGGAGCGATGCCGCGAGTGGTGAATTCGCCCATGTCCGGCCCGACGATCTCCGCGCGCAGAGACAGCACGGCCTTGGCGTGCTCGTTCTCCGCCTGGCGAACCGCCCGCTCCTGCCGCTGGACCTCCAGTTCGGCGGCCAGGACGTCGACCCGGCTGCCGACCGCGAGTTCGAACAGCCTCGTCGTGCTCTCCTGATCCAGCCGCTTGCCCTCGAGGATCGCCATCTCCAGTTCGAGAAGGTCCGACTGCCGGATGGTCTCGTAGAAGCTCGTGGCGACGCGCCCCCACGTGGCGGTCGTCTCCGCATCGACCCTCCGCTCGCGGGCGATTCCCCGCGCGCGCTCCGCTCCGCGCTCATGGAAGCGCCTGCCACCCTCGAACAGGCTGAAGCGAGCCGAGATGTCCTGGCTCGAACGAGAGGCGGTGACCCATTCCACATTGGGATTGGCGATCGGATTGCCGAAGAAGTCCTCTGCCTGCAAACGCCGGTTGAGATTGACGTTGGTGCCCATACCCAGGTCGAGCCTCGGCAGGAAGGCGCCCCACGCAGCCCGCATGCTCGCTGGCGTCAGGTCCAGTTCGTTCATGGCCTGGCGCAACAGGGGGTTGTTCTGGCTCGCTAATTCGAGCGCTTCATCGAGCGAAAGCACGCGCGGCGCCTGCGCCTTGAGTGGGGCCGCCGCGAGCACTGCGGCGAGGAAGCACCCCGCAACGACGCCCGGCAGCGCCTCCCGGCGCCTCATCGTCCCGACCCGCCGGAAGATCCCGCCCCCGCCGGCATGTCGCCCTCCGCAAGCTGGACGGCTGCATCGTGCCCGAGGAAATGGTGGCCGTCGACGAGCACGATCTCGCCGGGACCGACCATCGAGGTTTCCGGGTTTTCCACGATCTCGACCACCCGGTCGTTCTCGAGCCCCGTAGTGACGTAGCGCCACTCCGTGCGGCCGATCTCCCCCTCCTCCTCGTTGAAGACGAAGAGCATGGTGCGCCGGTCGCGCTCCAGCACGGCCGAGCGCGGAACCAGGATGCGCTCCGTGAAATGCTGCGCGTCCAGCGAGACGCTGGCGTACATCCCGGGCTTGATCCTGCCGCCGGGGTTGGCGAGCAGCACGGTCACGCGTGCCGAGCGGGTTTCGAGGTCGATGACCGGGTTGATCGTTTCCACCGTGCCGGTGAAGGTCTCGCCCGGGAACGCGGCGAAGGTCATCGTGGCGCGCCGGCCCTCCTCCAGGAGTCCGATCTCCCCCTCCAGCACCTGGGCCTCGACCTTGATCGGGTCCAGCTCCACGACGGTGACCAGTTCTTCGGCCTCGGTCACGAACTGACCCGGCACGACCCGAAGGTCGGCGACCCGCCCGGCGAAGGGAGCGCCGATGCGCGTCCACGAGAGTTCCAGCTCCGCCTGGCGGACGTTCAACGTGGCCTCGTTCAGCCCGCTTCGCGAGCGAGCGACCCGCGCCCGCTCAGCCCGCACTTCGGGATCGGCGATTTCGTCGTCGAAGAGCACGAGCTGTTCGTAGTCGGCCTGCGCCTGGGTGAGGGCGCTGTTGGCGCGCGCCAGCGCCAGCGCGTACTCGGTGGTATCGATCTGGATGAGGAAGGCGTCGGAATCAACCGGGTCGTTCTCGCGCACCCGCACCTCCCGCACCTGGCCGGCAACCCGAGCCGAGAGAGTGGCGCGCCGAAACGCGGCCGCGCCCCCGGAGGCCGTGATGCGGATCCAGAGCGTATCGCGCAGCACGCGCGCCCCGCTGACCGGTTGCGCGCGCCGGGCGAAGCTCTCCAGCGAGGCTTCCGGCACTTCGAGCGTCGTCGCTTCAGCAGAGGCTGCGGCGTCCTCTTCCTCCGGGGTGGGGCGCAGCCTCAGGTAGATCCCCCCACCGAGCAGGACTACGATGATCACCACGGTCGTGACTCCCAGCGTCGTCTTCGAAAAGCTCATGGGCCGTGTTCCTTCGGTTCGCTGGCTCTACGGGCCGTTGTCCGCGGTGCGAGGTGGCGCCAAGGGCATCCGCAGGGTGTACCCCACGGCACACTGAAACGATCTTCCAACTGGACATTTTCGATGATCGGATGCCATCAAAGGGTTGCCGATCGACGCGCCACGGACAAGGTGGCGGGAAGGCGCGGGCGCGGCCATGGCAGTACGGGATTCCGTGCTTGCTCTCCACCGCTGCGCGGCCTAGTATTTCTCCCTTTCCGGTCTGCCGCGGAGTCGGTCGGCGGACCAGCCAACTGAATCGACGGGCGCGCCGAACCACTGTCCATGCTCCCACCTCCAAACGAGATTGAGCGCCGCATTCTGGACTACATGGAGTCCTATCTGCGTCGCCACACCTACCAGCCGTCGGTTCGCGAGATCGGGGCGAAATTCGGCATTAAGAGCACCAAGACCGTCTCCGAACACCTCAAGGCGCTCGCCGCGAAGGGCTACCTGGAGCGCGACCCGTCCCGGTCGCGAGGCGCGCGCATCGTGGGCCTGGACCTCAACGCCGAGACGCGCTCGGTGCCCTGCTACACGCGGATCGCACAACGGCGCGGCGATGGCCGCGAGGCGGAGCCGCCGCAGTCCTACGCCATCGACCGCCGCCTGGCGGGTGCGGCGGGATCGTTTTTCGTAAGGGTTTCCGGCGACGACGCGGGCGCGCTGGGATACGAGGACGGTGATCTCCTGCTGGTGCAGCCCGTCCTGGCGCCGGAGATCCGCGATGGCGACATCCTCGCCGTGCATGTGGCCGACGGGGCGGGCTTCTATCGCTACGATCACGCTGGAGATCTCCTGCATCCCGGTTCACCGGAGGCCGCCGCGATTCCCGCGATGCGCCTGGAGGCCATGGCGGTGGCCGGGAGAGTGACGGCGTGCCTGCGCCAGGTGGGAGAGGCCCCCGGCACGGACGCATCCGGCGACACCCCCTCGGGCCGCCGCTGGCGCCGAGGTTCCCGGCGAATCGCAGATGCCCGCGAGGGACGCGGGAGGCGTGGCCGGCAGCAGCGCTAGCAGTCCACGCGCTGCGCGCAGTTCAGTGGCTGTCGGCTCTTCACGTGGGACGAGTACTTGCCGGCCCGGGGACCAGGCCTTCATGGCTCGCGCGCTGGAGATGGCCCGGCTGGCGGAAGCTCGCTCCGAGGTCCCCGTTGGAGCCGTCCTGGTGCTGGACGGCCAGGTCGTGGCCGAGGGGCATAACCGGACGCGCGCCGATGCGGATCCCACCGCGCACGCGGAAGTCGTGGTGTTGCGTGCGGCCGCCCGCAGGCTCGGGCTCAGGATCCTGCCGGGCGCCACGCTCTTCGTGACCCTCGAGCCCTGCGCGCAGTGCGCCGGCGCCATCGTCCTCGCGCGCGTCACGCGCCTGGTCTTCGGGGCCTCCGACCCCAAGGCGGGGATGGCGGGCAGCCTGGACAACCTGGTCCAGGATCCGCGTCTCAACCACTCGGTCGAGCTCACGCCAGGGGTGCTCGCGGAGCCCTCCGGGGAGCTGCTGCGGTCGTTCTTCAGGGCGCGCCGCTAGGGGAGGGGCGCCCGCCGACGGGGCGCGTGGGCTACCCCTGTCCCGGCACCCCCGCCTCGACCGACGTTCCCCGGAAGCGCAGGACGGCCCACAGCACGGCCACGCCGAGCAACAGCGCCAGCCACGGCGGCAGGCCGTATGCGGTGCCGACGTTGCCGAGCGCCATGCCCACCACGCCAACCAGCAGGGCATAGGGCAGCTGCGTGCGCACGTGATCGATGTGGTCGCAGCCGGACGCCGTGGAGGAGAGCACGGTCGTGTCGGAGATGGGCGAGCAGTGGTCTCCGAAGATGGCGCCCGCCAGCACCGATCCGGTCGCCCCGAGCAGGATGACCTCCGCGCTGCCTCCGTCGAAGCCGACGCTTCCCCCGAGGGTGATGGTCAGGGGGATCACCAGCGGGATCAGGATGGCCATGGTCGCAAACGAGGTGCCGGTTGCGAACGCCATGGCGGCTGCGGTGGTGAACACCAGCACGGGGATCAGCTCGAAGGGAATGGCATCCCCCAGGATCCGGGCCAGAAAATCCGCGGTCCCGATCTCCCCCGTGATTGCCCCCAGCGACCAGGCGAAGACGAGGACCAGCATCGCGGTCATCATCGCCTTCATCCCCGCGACCAGGGACGACAGGGTCTCCTGCAGCGTGAGGATGCGCTGTCCCAGCGACAGGGCCATCGCCATCAGGCACCCCGCCAGCGAACCCCACAGCAGGGTGGCGTAGGGATCCGCCTGCCCCAGGATGTCCATCAGCGGCGCTCCCGGACCTGTCGCCGCGCTTCCGGACACGTACAAGCCGATCAGCACGGTGAGGACGACGGTGAGCACGGGAAGGGCGGCGTTCCACCACCGCCGCGGGGCGCCCTCGACCGGTTGCAGCAGCGTGTCCGTCGTGTCGGTGACCGGGGTCGATCCGGGCCGGGTCAATCCCCCCCCTGTGGCGGCGCGCCGCTCCGCCGTCGCCATCTCGCCCAGGTCCCGGTTGGTGTAGCTCACCAGCGCCACGAAGACCAGCGCCAGCAGGGGATAGAAGAGGTACGGGATGGTGCTGAGGAACACGGCGAAGGCGCTCGACGACGTGAGCGACGCAGCGAGCTCCGGGTTCGTGGACGCGTGCTGCTCCGCCGCGAGCTGCAGCCCCTGGTCGATGAGCGATATTTCGTAGCCGACCCATGTCGAGATCGGGACGATGGCCGCCACCGGCGCCGCCGTCGAGTCGACCAGGTACGCCAGCTTCTCCCGGGAGATGCGGAGCCGGTCGGTGATGGGGCGCATGGTGGTGCCCACGATCAGGGTGTTGGCGTAGTCGTCGAAGAATATGGTCAGCCCCGCGAGCCAGGTGGCGAGCTTCCCCCGGCGCGGCGTGGTGGCGACCGGCGACACGGCCTCGACGATGCCGAGCGTGCCCCCGTTGCGGGCGATGATGCCCACCATCCCGCCAAGCAATAGCGAGAACACCACGATCTGCGTCTGCCCCGAATCGTCGGCCAGCGCGGGCACGATGAAGGTGTCCACCGTGCGCCAGGTGGCGGCGAGCGGGTTGAAGCCCGCCACCGCCAGCGCGCCCAGCCAGACCCCCGCGAACAGCGCGGCCAGCACCTCGCGGAAGATCAGTGCGAGCAGGATGGCGACCAGCGGCGGCACGATGGAATACCACGCGGGTGCGTAGTGCGCCTCCACGGTCTCGGTCGCCGCGCCCACGCGCACCTCCAGGGGCAGATCCGCCCGCGACTCCACGAACAGATCGGCCACCGCCAGCGACTGGCCGGCGTCGACGGCGCCGGAGCGAAGCAGGGTGCCGCCGGCGGAGCGGACCTCGAACCAGCTCGACTCTTCGGGTGCACCCGCCAGCGTGAGCGTGAACGGCAATCCTCCCATGACGACGGCCGGATACTCTTCGACCTCCTGGGCCACGAGGCGGCCGGCACCGGAAGTCAGGATCGACAGGACGAGCAGGAGAGCGAACGGTATGCGCCGCATCGGGAGTCCTCGCAAGGGATTGGGAGATGACCGGGCGCGGGCGCCCGGAGACCCGCGCGCGGCTGTCGGGAACAGCCGCTGGCAAGGTATCGCGGCACGGGGAGCGTTGCCACCGGCGAACATGCGCCCGTATCTTCGGCCCCGAGTTTCCGCGACCGAACGCAACAGCCGACCATGCCCAATCAGTTCCGCATCCCGATCATGCGAGAAGACGCAGTGGGACGGGCGATCGCCCGCATGGCGCGCGAGATCCTGGAGCGCAACGAGGGAACGGAGCGCCTCGCGCTGATGGGGATCCACCGCCGGGGCGTCCAGATCGCGCGGCTGCTGCAGGACGAGATCGAACGCGCGGCCGGCGTCCGCGTGCCCCGCGGGTCCATCGACATCACCCTGTACCGTGACGACCTGATGGCGATCGGGCCCAGGCCCGTGATCGGTGAGTCGAAGCTGCCCCCGGGAGGCATCGACAACCGCGCGGTGGTGGTCGTGGACGACGTCATCTTCACGGGGCGCACCGCCCGCGCCGCCATGAACGAGCTGATGGATTGGGGGCGCGCGTCCCGCATCTACTACTGCGCCCTCGTGGACCGCGCGGGCCGCGAACTGCCCATCCAGCCCGACATCGTGGGCCGGGCGGTGACGGTGCTCCCGCATCAGCGCGTCGACGTCCTGGTGCCCGACATCGACGGGGTGCTCGGCGTGGACGTCGTCACGACATCGCCGGAGGCTGCGTGAGCCGTTCCGCCGCCGCTGCTCCGGCGCTGGGCAAGGACCTCGTCGGCATCGAACATCTCAGCGCCCGGCAGATCACCAGCATCCTCGACACCGCGGAGCCGTTCAAGGAAATCTCAGAGCGGCGCATCAAGAAGGTGCCGACCCTGCGCGGGATTACCATCGTCAACCTCTTCTTCGAGGCGTCCACGCGTACACGCATATCGTTCGAGTTTGCGGAGAAGCGCCTTGCGGCGGATACCGTCAACATCGGCGCGAGCCGCTCGTCGGTGGCGAAGGGAGAGACGCTGGTGGACACCGCCCGCAACCTCGAGGCCATGAAGATCGACATGGTGGTGATGCGGCACTGGGCGTCGGGCGCGGCCCGCTTCCTGGCGGAGCGCATTCCCTCCAGCGTGATCAACGCGGGGGACGGCGCCCACGAGCACCCCACCCAGGCGCTGCTGGACATGCTTACGCTGCGCGACCACCTGGGCGCCATCGCCGGCCGGCGGGTGTGCATCGTGGGGGACGTGCGCCACTCGCGGGTGGCCCGCTCCAACATCTTCGGACTGCTGACGCTGGGCGCCGAAGTCGGCGTGTGCGGTCCTCCGACGCTGATCCCGCCGCACATGCGCGAACTCGGGGTGCGCATCTTTCATCGCGTGGAGGAGGCGATCGAGTGGGCTCACGCCCTGAACGTGCTGCGCCTCCAGCTCGAGCGCATGGAAGCCGGCTTCGTGCCCAGCCTGCGCGAGTACAACCGCATCTGGGGGGTCTCGCGCGCGCGGCTGGCGGCGGCGCCCGAGCCGCTCCTCATCCTGCACCCGGGACCCATGAACCGGGGGGTGGAGATCGACAGCGACGTGGCCGATGGCCCCCACTCGGTGATCCTCGAGCAGGTGACCAACGGGGTGGCGGTGCGCATGGCCGTGCTCTACCTGCTGGCGGGCGGGCGGCCCGAGAAGGCCGAGGCGGCCAAGGCGGAGGAGGTCGCGTGAGCCCGCGCCCGCTGTGGATTCGTGGAGGGAGGATCATCGACCCGGCCGCGGGCATGGACGCCACCGGCGACCTGCTTCTGCTTGGCGGGCGGGTGGCCGAGTGCGGTGGCAGGGTGGAGGGTCCGGCCGATGCGCAGGTCGTGGAGGCGGGCGGGCTGGTGGTCGCGCCCGGCCTGATCGACGTGCACGTGCACCTGCGCGAGCCGGGCGGGGAGCACAAGGAGACCATCGCCACCGGCGCGCGCGCCGCAGCCGCGGGGGGCTTCACCTCCGTGTGCGCGATGCCCAACACCAGCCCGCCCATCGACGATCCCGCCTCGGTGGGCTTCGTGGTGGCGGAAGGGCGGCGGGCGGGAGGCGCGCGCGTCTACCCGCTGGGGGCCATCTCCGTCCGCCAGGAAGGGAAGAGGCTGGCGGAGATCGGCGAGATGGTGGCGGCGGGCGCGGTCGGCATCACCGACGACGGCCATCCGGTCATGGACTCAGGGCTGATGCGGCTCGCGCTCGAGTACGCCCTGCCGTTCGGCATTCCGGTCGCCGACCACCCCGAGGACCTGGGTCTCTCACGCGACGGCAGCATGAACGAAGGTCTCGTGTCCGCCCGCCTCGGCCTGGTGGGCAAGCCCAACGCGTCGGAGGACATCCACATCGTACGCGACCTGCTGCTGGCCGAACTCACCGGTGGCCGCATCCACCTCCAGCACGTCTCCACAGCGTGGGGAGTCGAAGCGATCCGGCAGGCGAAGGCGCGCGGGGTGCGCGCGACCGCGGAGGCGTCCCCGCACCACCTCATCCTCACCGAAGCGGCGGTGGAGGGGTACCGCACCGACGCCAAGATGAACCCGCCGCTCCGCACCGACGCGGACGTGGCCGCCGTGCGCGCGGGCCTCGCCGACGGCACCCTGGACGTGATCGCGACCGACCACGCCCCCCACCACTACGACGAGAAGGAGTCCGCCTTCGACGACGCGCCCTTCGGCATCGTGGGGCTGGAGACCGCGGTCGGGCTCGTGCTCACCCATCTGGTCGGCGAGGGCGTCATCGACCTCCCGACGGCCATCGAGCGCATGAGCCTCTCACCCGCGCGCGCCTTCAACCTGCCGGGTGGAACCCTGGTCCCGGGCAGCGTGGCCGACGTGACCCTGATCGACCCCGCCCGCACCTGGGCCGTGGACCCGGCGCGCTTCCTCTCCAAGAGCCGCAACACGCCCTTCTCCGGGCTGGAACTCACCGGGAAGGCTGTGATGACCGTCGTCCGCGGGGAGGTCGTCTGGAGGGACGGAGGCTAACGGGCAGACCCTTCCGGCAGCGCGAACGCCCACAGCCGCGGGAGGACCCTCCCGCTCGCCTGCCCGGAACCGATCACCACGTACTGTCGCCCGCCTGCGGAGTAGGTCACCGGAGAGCCGGGACGCCCGTCCAGTTCCGTCGCCCAGAGCTCCCGCCCATCGTGGGCGTCGAGGGCCACCAGCCGCGAACCGGTGCCCCAGAACACCAGGCCGCCGCCGGTGGACACCGTGCCGCCGTGACCTCCCTCCGCCGGCACGCGCCAGACTTCCCGGTTCTCGGCGGGATCCCAGGCCAGAAGCAGGTTGGCGGGGCCCTTGAGCGGCGGGCGCTCGGGACGGGGACCGGCGTCGGCGCCGCGCACGGTGCCGGTGTTCCAGACGCCTGCGGTGTACTCGAAACCCTCTTCCTTCTCGAAGAAGGAGATGTTGTTCCTGGCGGGCAGATAGACGAGGCCGGTCTCCGGATTCCACGACATGGGATGCCAGTTGTGCGCGCCGCCGGGGCTGGGCGACAGCCACACCGCGCCCGTCTTGCCGTAACGCGCCTCCGGGGTCTCCACCGGGCGGCCGGTCTCCGGGTCGACGTGGGTGGCCCAGGTGAGGTCGTCGGCGAAGGCTTCGGCGGAGATGAACTCACCGGTATGCCGGTCGATGACGTAGAAGAAGCCGTTCTTGGGCGCCTGGACGATGACCTCGCGCTCGCGCCCGTCGATGGTCAGGTCCAGCAGCATCAGCGGCTGGGTGGCGGTGTAGTCCCAGTCGTCGCCGGGGGTGGTCTGGTAGTGCCAGCGCAGGGCGCCGTCCGCGGGGTCGAGAGCGAGAATCGAGGAGAGGTAGAGGTTGTCGCCGCCGCCGGGGCTGCGGTTGTCGCGGCTCCAGGGCGATCCGTTGCCGGTGCCGATGTACAGGAGGCCGGCATCGGGGTCGGCGGCCATCCCGTCCCACACGGTGCCGCCGCCTCCGACGATCCACCACTCGCCCGTCCAGGTCTCGGCCGCGGCCCGCATGGCGTCGCTCTCGAACCCGAGCGCCGGGTTGCCGGGGACGGTGTAGGTCCGCCAAAGCTGCTCCCCCGTGTCGGCATCGTAGGCGGTGACGTAGCCGCGCACCCCGTACTCCGCGCCGGCGTTGCCGATGACCACGATGTCGCCCATGACCCGGGGCGCGCCGGTTACGGAATAGTCGGACCCGGGAGGGGTGGTCTGCGTTGACCACGCGATCGATCCGTCCGCCCGGTTGAGCGCAACCAGCCGCCCGTCCAGGAGCCCCGCGATGACCTTGTCGCCGTGCAGCGCGGCGCCCCGGTTGACGTCGCCGCAGCAGGTGCGCGGGCCGCCGCGGTCCTCGGTGGGAATGCCGGGGTCCCAGCGCCAGATCTCGTCGCCCGTGGCGGCATCCAGCGCGAAGACCACGCTGAACGGGCCCGTCGCGTAGAGGACGCCGTCGGCGATCAGAGGCGTGGCTTCGATCCGGGCGCCGGCCTTGGGAATCTCCCAGCTCCACGCGACCTCAAGCCCGGCAACGTTGGCGGCGTCGATCTGGTCGAGCGTGCTGTAGTAGGTCTCGGCCGGGTTGCCCCCGTGGTGCCGCCACTCCTGCGGCGTAGCCGCCGAGGTCGCGAACAGAAGGCCGAAGACGACCGCGATGGCCAGGAAGCAACAGAAGGCAAGGGCGGGAGGAATGCGTGCCGAGCGGTCCTGCGGGGTGGGCGAGGTCGTCATGGGTGCGCTCCGGGCCGGATCGACGACATCGGTGGCCGGAGGCGTGGTGCGGCCCCATGCGCCGACAACAAGTGCACGGGAAAGCTTGGGGCGCGGAGGCGATGGGGCAAGAAAGCCCCGGGGGCTTACCTCAACCCAGGGAGTTCACCTGACGTGCCAGCGCGCTCTTCATGCGGGCGACGGCGTTCGGGTGCAGCAGGCGGGACGTTGCGGCCCGATCCAGCAGGACCTGGGCCTCGCGAAAACAGGTCTGGGCGGTTTCGGCATCGGTGGCTTCGCGCACCTTCTTGAGCGCTGTGCGCAGACGGGAGCGCTTCGCGCGGTTGCGGGCGTTCTGCTCCCGACTCTTGTTCATCCGCTTTATCGCGCTCTTGACGTTCGGCATCCTGTTCCCCGGATCGTGCGGTCCTTCTTCTGCAAGCTGCGGAGGATACCCAAATGCGCCTTGGGAATCAACCGGGTAGCGGTCGGGTGCACCCGCGGGTAGCTTCCGGGTGCAATGGACATTCTCCTGCTGATTCCCGTCCTGCTCCTATCCATCATCGTCCACGAAGTCGCGCACGCCTGGGTCGCGCTGCGCGAGGGCGACGACACCGCCTACACGCTCGGGCGCATAACTCTCAACCCGCTCCCGCACATCGATCTCATCGGGTCGATCCTGGTGCCGCTCGGCCTCTACTTCATGAACGCCGGGTTCCTCTTCGGCTGGGCGAAGCCGGTGCCCGTCAACCCCCGCAAGTATCACAACTACCGGGGCGGCGACATCCGCGTATCGCTGGCCGGCATCGCCGCCAACCTGATCCTGGCGGTCGGGTTCACCCTGCTCGCCGCCCTGCTGGTGAAGACCGCTCAGGTGAGCGGCGGGGCACTGGCCGGGGCGATGGACGTGGCGGTGCGCATCGCGGAGCTGGGCATCCTGATCAATCTCGTGCTCGCGTTCTTCAACCTGGTCCCCATCCCGCCCCTCGACGGATCTCACGTCCTCTACCACCTGCTGCCCACGCGCCTCGGCGTCGCCTACCGTCGTCTGGGACGCTACGGCATGCTCATCCTCCTCGCCGTGTTCTTCCTGTTCCCGGGTCCGTTCTTCTCCATCGTCCTGGCACCGGTTCGCTTTTTCATGGGAGCGGCCCAGGACTTCATCGACCTGTGGCTCTGACACCCTTCGACGTCGCCGCGAGAGAGCGCCGGGAGCTGTTCGTGGTCGCGCTGGAGCGCTTCCAGGGGCCACTGGACCTGCTGCTGCACCTCATCCGGCAGCAGGACATCGACATCTTCGACATCCCCGTCGCCACCATCACCGACCAGTTCCTGAAGGTCGTCGGCGGGATCGGGGCGGAGGAACTCGAGGGCGCCGGGGAGTTCGTCGAGATGGCCGCAATCCTGATCGGCATCAAGGCGCGCCTGCTGCTTCCGCACCGCAGGGAGGAGGAGGACGAGGATCCCCGCGCCGAGCTGGTCCGGCGTCTGCTGGAGTACGAGCAGGTACGCGAGATCTCGTCCCGGCTGGAGATCATGGAGGCGCGCAGGATGCGCCGCTGGGCGAAGGGCTACGTGCCGCCGCGTCCGCGCCCCGCGCCCCGTGACACGCCGCTGGACACGACGTGGGACGAGGTTTGGGAAGCCGCGCTCGCAGTCGAGCTTCCGCGGCCCCATGTCCCCCCCCGCGTACAGACCCGCCTGGTGTCGATGGAGGAGAAGATCGCCCTGATCCGCGATCGGCTGCGCGCCGTCGGGCGCATCGAGTTCTCCCGCCTGATCGGCTCCTGGCGCGCGCGCATGCACGGGGTCATGACGCTGCTGGCCGGGCTCGAACTCGCCCGCCGCCGACAGGTGCGCCTGCGCCAGACCCGGCCCTTCGCCGAGCTCTGGCTCTATCGGCGGGCTGCCTCGGCGGTGGAATCCGAGAACGCCGGCGGGGAAGCTGCGTGAACCCGGCGCAGGTGGTCGAGGCGATCCTGTTCTCGAGCGATGCCCCGCTGACCGCGGAGGAGATCGCGCGCGCGGACGAGAGCCTCGACGAAGACGTGGTCGCCGAGGCCATCGCGGCGCTCGGGCGCGAGTACGACGATGGCGAACGGGCCTTCCAACTGGTGGAGATCGCCGGCGGGCATCAGTTGCTGACCCGCCCGGAGTTCGCGCCCTACCTGGAGCGATTCGACACGGTACCGCGGCCGGCACGCCTCTCCAGGCCGGCGCTGGAGACGCTGGCCATCGTCGCCTACCGCCAGCCCGTGGGCCGCATCGAGATGGAGTACATCCGCGGGGTGAACTGCGCGGGCGTGATTCGCACCCTCGTCGACCGCGACCTGATCGAAGTCACCGGACGCGGAGAAGGGATCGGCAGACCGCTTCTCTACGGGACCACCGGTCACTTTCTCGAACACTTCGGCCTGCAGTCGCTCGACGAGCTGCCGCGACCGGCGGAGCTCCCGGTCGTGCTCCGGGAGCCGGGGCCGCTCGAGGTCGAGCCGGCAGAGGAGCAGCCGGCCGCCGAGTGACCGGGCCAGCGGACGCCGTCACCGGGCCGGATCGAGGCGAGCGGCTGCAGAAGTTCATCGCCCGGGCGGGCGTCGCCTCGCGCCGCCGGGCCGAAGCGCTGATCGTTTCGGGACGGGTGCGGGTGAACGGCCGGACGGCGACCGTGCTCGGAACGCGCGTGCGCCCGGAAGTCGACGAAGTGGTCGTCGACGGTGCCCGCGTGCGGCCGGGACCGGTCCGCTGGGTGATGCTGAACAAGCCGGCGGGATTCCTCACCACGCGCCGCGACGACCGGGGCCGCGACACCGTGTACGATCTGCTGCCCGAATCGCTGCGCGGGCTCATTCATGTGGGCCGGCTGGACCAGGCCACCGAGGGGTTGCTGCTCTTCACCAACGACGGGGAGGTGGCGCACCTGCTCGCGCATCCCCGCTACCGCGTCGAGCGCGAATACCGGGCGCGGGTCACCGGAACTCCCTCGGCCGCCGCTCTCAGACGTCTGGTGTCCGGGGTGAAGCTGGAGGACGGCGTCGCGCGGGCGAGGCGCGCCCGCGTGCTGGCTCGCGATCCGCCGTGCGCCGTCCTCGAACTGGTCCTGACGGAAGGGCGCAAGCGGGAGGTGCGGCGGATGTGCCGGGCGGTCGGCCACCCGGTGCGCCGGCTCGAGCGCGTGCGCTTCGGTCCCATCCGGTTTCGGGGCCTCGCTCGCGGGGAGTGGCGGGAGTTGGGAAAGGCGGAGATGGCGGCCCTGGAAAAGCTGCGCGCGTCCGGCTCCTAGCCGCCAGCCGCACCCCGCCCGACCTCCGGACTCGCTTTGGGCGGACGTCGACCCCGGCGCTCCGAGCTCGCGCCCCCCTGCGCCCGCGCTACCAGCCCTCCGCTCCCATCAGGGGCACGAACGCGCACTCCATCAGCCGTTCCGTGGTCGTCCCGGCGGGCGTTCGCCGGATGCGCACCAGTTGCTGAATCCGACGCGACCCGACCGGAATGACCATGCACCCGCCGTCCGGGCGGAGTTGTTCTTCCAGGGAGCGCGGGGCGGCCGGCGCCGCGGCCGTGACCAGGATCGCGTCGAAGGGTGCCTTTTCCGGCCAGCCCAGCGTGCCGTCGCCGACGCGCACGTGCACATTGTCGCATCCTGCGTCCCGCAGGAGCCCGCGCGCCCCTGCGGCCATCCCGGGCAGGCGCTCGATGGTAAAGACCTCCGCGGCGAGACGCGCGAGAATCGCGGTCTGATAGCCGCTGCCGGTCCCGACTTCCAGTACGCGCTGCCCGGGCGACAGCTCCAGAGCCTCGGTCATCGCGGCCACCATGTAGGGCTGCGACATCGTCTGCCCACCCGTCAACGGAAGGGCGCGGTCCTGGTAGGCCGCCGCGCGTTGCTCCCGGGGCAGGAAGTGCTCGCGCGGAACCTCGCCCATGGCCGCGAGCACGTCCTCGTCCCGGATGTTCCTGCGCCGCAACTGCCTCGCAACCATCCTGGCCCGCCGGTCGGCGAACCGTTCCCGCTTCGTCTTCCGTGAGAACATGCCCGCCGGATCCTGCTCGAGTTCCCGATGGAGGCCCAACGCCGACCTCCCCGCCGGGCCGCCCGGTACCGCGGCCGCGAGTCCACCTGCTTCGTGGCCGCCCCGCTACCGCGACAGCCAGTAACTGAGCTTAACCATGAAGATGTTGTCCGGCATGACGCCGAAGAGTTCACCGAGGTCCGAGTCGAAGTCGAACTGCCCGGTGCCGGCGCTGTGATTGCGGCCCTGCGACCAGACGAGGTAGAGCACGGACCCCGGCGAGTACTCCCACCTGAGCACCGTATTGGACCGGAACTGCCTGAAGCTGAAATCGGGATTCCCGAACGACACCGGGCTCCCGCCCAGTTCGGCCAGATAGCGGCTGTCCTCGGGGAGCACCTCCACGGCTTCGAACCTGTCGGCGTAGCGCTCCGCGCGCGGGTCGGCCACACGCTTGAACTCGCTGTAGCTCCCGGACCCCACGAAGGGCTGGGCGTACACCTGCAGCGAGAGGTTGGGCGTGAAGGCGTAGTCCATGCGGGCGGTCAGCCCCACGGTGGTCTGGTTGATGCGCCCGAAGAGGTAGTTGGGAGCGTCGGTATTGATACGCCGGACCCACTGGCGGTCGTCGAGGTTGCGGCTCACCATGACGCCGAGGTTGAAGGTGGCTCTGCCCGATGGCCGCACGCGTAGCGTGGGCGCAACGCCGAAGGACCACGAATCGCTCTCGGGGCGAACGTTGCCCCAGGAGTTGACGTTGATCCGGACTGGCTTGCGGGCGTCGCTGCCGAATCCCCCCCAAAAGTTGGTCTGCCCTTCGGTTCGGACGAGCGGCCCGCCCCGCAGCATGCCGGCGGACCAGGCCCCCAGCTCCTGGTTTACGCCCGCGTAACCGTGCCAGAAGTTCCGGAGCTGGAAATTAACGTTGACGTTGCCTCCGGTCCCGGCACGATCCCGATCGTAGTTCCAGACGTTCCAGGCGTTGAGGTTGACGAACCAGTTGCGGAAGGGGCCCTGGGGCGTGGAATTGTGATATCCGCCCCACACCCAGTGCACGAGATAGTCCGCGTCGCGCTGGTAGCCCATGTCGTTGACCTCGAAGCCGGGCGTACGCGTCTGGAATCCGGTGCCGACGCGCCAGGGGCTTCCGGCGAACTTCATGATGCCGAAGTTGGCCGCGCCTCCCGCCAGGCTGGTGCGCTCGGCGTCATAGTTCACATGTCCCGCATCGGGACGCTGGAAATACCGGGCCGGCGAACGCTGCGTTCGGGCGATGGCGTCCGGCGAACCCCGCACGTGAGAGCCGAGGACGTGCCCTTCGAGCTGCCAGGCGTCGCCCCCGAAGCGGTGCCTGAAGTCGACGCCGCCGGTGTAGGCCGCGGACCTCAGCCGCAACTCCTCGGCGACTCCCGCGTTGCGATTCACGGTGGTGCCAATGAATCCCACGGCCGAACGGCCCTCCGCGAAGTCCTTCTGCAGCCTCAGGACCCCATGGTTGGAGAACGGCTCTACAGGCTGCTGGAACGAACTGCCCGTCCCCGGCGCGATATCGGCGCGCTCTTCGGAGGTCATGGCGTGCAACGCCCCGATCGACCATCCGCCCGCCGTTTTGCCGGAGAGCTTCCAGGCGCCCAGGATCGTGGTCTGGTCGTCGGCGTCCGCGTATCCCCCCTGCGGATCGGCCCATCCCTGGGGCGCGCGCCCGATCCTGCGCGAGTAGAACAGCGACTCGTTGGCCTGGTCCCCGTCTCCCAGCGCGATGCCGAAATTGAAGATGCCCGCGCCCTCGACGAAGAAGGGCCGACGCTCCGGGAAAAACGTCTCGAACGCGGTCAGGTTCACTTGGGCGGGGTCTGCTTCAACCTGCCCGAAGTCCGGGTTGATGGTCACGTCGAGGGTGATGTCGGAAGTCACCCCGTACTTGAGGTCGGCGCCGACCGATCCCAGCGCGTCGTTCGGTCGATAGAACGGGTTGGCCTCGTCTCCGGGGGCGCGCCTGAGGCTGGCCAGCGAGTACGGAAGGACCTCCAGCCGCCGGGGTGGATCCAGGTCTTGCAGCCCGCGCAACTCCCCGAAGCGCGACACGATGCCGCCGTCGGCGCGGGTGGTGGGCGCCCACGCCGAGAGTTCCTCCCGGCGCGCGAGGTGGCGCATGAAGTTGATGCCCCAGGTCTGTTCCTCCCGGTCCCGGAAGCGCAGTTGCGAGTAGGGGATGCGGAACTCTGCGCTCCATCCCGCATCGTCGCGCGCGGTCGCGACGTCCCAGACCGCGTCCCATCCGGCGTCCTCACCGGTGTCGTCGAACCTGTAGACGTCCTGCTTCACGCCGGCGGGGTTCACCACGAACTGGAAGGCCGTGCGGCGGTCGAAGTAGGAGTCGATGACCACGCCCAGCAGATCCGAATACGACTGTTGATCGCGCCGCGTCAATTGGCTCGCGATCTCGCCGGGACTGGTGTCGTGCGCACGCATGAACACGAACAGCGCAGTGGCTCCGTAGAGGACGCGCGCCTCCGTGCGCTGCGTCGCGGGTTGGCCTTCGTCGGGCTCGAACTGGGTGAACCGGGTTGCCACGGCGGCCGCTGCCCACGCGGCTTCCTCCATGGCGCCGTCCACCGTGACGTCCGCATCGGCGACCCGAGTCGCCGGGAGAATCGGCACGTCCTCGCTGTCACAGCATCCGGGTACGACCGGCGCGCCGCCCGACGATGGCGCGGATCCCTGTTCCTGGGCCCGGATCTCCGCGCCGGGGCCCGCCAGCGCAACCATCAGTCCGAGCATGTATCCCACGTGTCTCCTCTTCATCCCCGCCCCTCCCGTTGTCTGTTGAAGAATCGGCGGCCCGTACGAGGCCGGGTTGCGGACGGTTTCGCACCGTGGGGAGGGTTGGCTCGGGCGTGGCCTCTGTCGCCCCGGGATGGCCGCGTCTAACTTGCTGCCGAGTCTAGGACACGGCCCGGGAAGGAGAGTATGTCATGACGAGGATCAGGCAGCAGTCGGCACATTGGCGCTCTGTTCAAATCGGGAGAGAGCCGGTGAAGGCTGCCTCGTGGCGCGGTTGCCCCCTGCTCGCGGCTCCCTTGCTCGTTGCCGTCTGGGCCGGCTCTTCGAGCCACGCCTTCGCCCAGGCGCCCGCCGTCCCTGCTTCCGATCAGCAGGTGGCGCTGGTGACCGGATCCACGTCGGGGCTGGGAAGGGAACTGGCGCTCAGGCTGGGAGCCCGGGGTCATCACGTGATCGTGCACGGGCGCAACGAGGAGCGGGGCGCGGAGGTGGTGGACGCCATCAACACCGAAGGGCCGGGCAGCGCGCGCTTCTACCGCGCCGACCTGGCCTCGCTCGCGGACGTGCGCCGGTTCGCGGAGACGCTGCTCGCCGACTACGGCCGCATGGACCTCCTCATCAACAACGCCGGCTTCGGGTCGGCGCCGAATGAAAGGCTGCTGACCGAGGACGGCCACGAGTATCGCTTCCAGGTCAACTACCTCTCCACCTTCCTGCTGACCCACATGCTGATGCCGCGGCTGCTGGACAGCGCGCCGGCGCGCATCGTGAACGTCTCCTCGGGGGCCCAGACGCCCATCGACTTCGACGACGTCATGATCGAGAAGGACTTCAGCGGAGGGCGCGCCTACGCCCAGAGCAAGCTCGCACAGGTCATGTTCACGCTCGACCTGGCCGAAGACCTTGAGGGCACCGGCATCGTGGTGGGCTCACTGCATCCGGCTACCTACATGCCCACCGGAATGGTGCGCCGGGCGGGCGTGGAGCCGCGCTCGACCATCGACGAGGGCGCGGACGCCGTGATGCAACTGGTGGACTCGGACGACTACGAGAGCGGGCAGTACTTCAGCGGGCTCAGGCCCACCCGGGGCAACGACCAGGCCTACAATGCCGGCGCACGCGCGCGGCTCAAGCAGTTGAGCCAGGAGCTGACCGGAGTTCGCTGCAGCATGGGCCGCTGCCGCTATGTCGGGGGATGACTAGCAGTCCGTGGATGAATCCGCGCGAGCACCGAGAGCGGTGAGGCGCCGGGCTGGCATGACGGAAGTATCGCAAATCAAGGCAAGAAGTCACGTA